>CALJTZ010000458.1 GCA_937975655.1 uncultured Synechococcus sp.
CAGAGCCGTTGGTTCATTCTCCCGCAGGCGGTGGGCTTTTTCAGCAGCCTCCTAAGCGCTGACTGCTGCCCCACCAACCCTGCTGAACTGACGAGGTCCAGAGGAGACAGTTCACCGGCCATGCCCTACCCGGACACCACAGCCCTCGAGGCCCTCAGCCGCGACTACAGCGAAACGCCCCGGCGCGTTCTGTTTGTGCTCGGCTCCGGGCAGAGTCCGGCGGTGGAGGTGTTTGAAGCCGCAGCGCAGCAGCGCTCCACCAGCATCGATCCAGAGCAGCTGGCGGAAATGGCCGCCGGTCGGCGGCGCTCGCTGACGCTCTCCACGCCGATGCAGATGATCCCCGAGATCGTGCGCTCACTGGCCCTCAACAACGTGGCGGTGTACCAAGTGCAGCTGCTGGAGGCCTGAGCCCAACACGAGCCGAGCCGCACAGCTGTGCACGCCCTCCGAGAGCAGCGTGGCTGACAGTTTGCCAAGGCGATGAGCGTCCAGCGCACGGACTACGGCGTCCTCAAGCCATTGCAGCCCTGAGCGGCGGCGGAAGAGCTGGATCAGACTCGGCTCAAGCTCGGGGCGATGGCTGTCACCAGAGGGTGCGGCAGGGCCTGGAAGCCATCGGCCTGCAGCAGGCCGGGCAGATCACCGATGGCCTGCTGCAGCTCTGGCAAGTTGCCCTAGTGATGGTTGAGGCTCAGCTCCCACACCGTGGCCGCACTCACCAGCACCGTGGTGTCTGGATCAACGAGCAGGGCCTGAACCGGTTGAGTGAGGCGCTCCGGATCGAACCACCACCACAGCAGCACGTGGCTGTCCAGCAGATAGCCCGCAGAATCGCTCATCGCTAGAGACCCTCAGAGAGAAGGCCTCCGTTCTCCCAGCTGGACCACTCGTCAGTGTCCATCGGCTCCAGCAGGGCTGGGGTTGCGTAGGGGCCCCTGGCTGCGCAGGCGTCCAGGGATGCACTGGGCCGGCGGCGGCGCCAGGAACGTCTCGCCGGCGTGGGCGTCGTCGATCAGCTAGGGCTGGACTAAGTCCACCCACCGGCGTTGCTTTGAGGAGTGGCTGCTGCCGGGCCTACCTAGCCTGAGACAAAGCCCCACACCACTTGCGCTTGAACAAGTTCACCGCACCACTCCGCAGGGCCTTGATCTATGGCGTGATCAGCTACGGCGGCCTTGTGTTGATCAACAACGCCGAGCTCAACCTCCCCAGCTTGTGGATTGCCTATCTACCGATGTTTATCGGGGTCTATGTGCTGACTCAGTGGCTGGATCGCAAGATCGGGAGCTGAGAGAGCGGTTGTCGGGCTTACCTGGGTCATACGGGAAACAGACACCCACCTCGCCACTGCAGATCCGCCCCTACGCGGCGGCCGACTGGCCGGCGGTGTGGGCGCTGCTGGAGCCGGTGTTCCGCAGCGGCGAAACTTTCCCGCACGATCCGCGCATCACGGAGGCCGAGGCCCGGGTGGCCTGGGTGGAGCAGAGCCAGGCGGTGATGGTGGCCGTGGATGCCGCCGGAGCGCTGGTGGGCACCTACTACCTCAGGCCCAACTCCTTCGCGCTCGGCGCCCATGTGGCCAACGCGGGCTACGTGGTGGCTGAGCACTGCCGCCGCCAAGGTGTCGGCAGCCGGCTCTGTCAGCACTCCCTGCAGGCGGCGCGGCGTCTCGGGTTTCGGCTGATGCAGTTCAACCTGGTGGTGAGCACCAACACAGCCGGCCTCCGTTGCTGGCAGCGCAATGGCTTCCAGGTGGTGGGAACCCTGCCGGGGGCGTTTCGCCACCTGCACTTCGGCTATGTGGACGCCTATGTGATGGTGCGGTCGCTACTGGCAGCGAGCGACTGATCACTCCTCAGGCGCCTGAGGCAGAGGCGGAAGCCGCCGCTCCACTTGCAGAAACACCAGCCACGCCACCCCGGCCGTGATGCCACCAGTCCAGTCGTTGCGCAGCAGCTCCACGATCGACACCGTGCTGGCGCCAATGCGCAGGCCACGCAGGAGAAAGCGGCCGAGTTGCTCCAGTCGGGTGGTGTTGGCCGTGGTCATCGGCGAGCTGGTAGAGCGCGGATCAGCCCGACGCCAGTGTTCCACAGCCCGAACGATCGATCAGCCAACCGCTGCTTCCAGGCGGCTCCGATCAATGGCCTCAACCAGCGCCCCGTGGTCTCGGCCAGCGGTGAGGTGGAGGCCTCCTACTTGGACGACGTTGCGACGACTCTCACTTGGGCCGTCACATCGGCCATCGGCTTCTCGGCGCTGCCCCAATTGCCAGGGGGCAGCAACGGTGAGGCACCCTGGGCCGGCCTGGCGCTGACGCCAGCACTGAACGCGCGGTTGGTCCATTCGAGCAACAGCGGAGCGAGCACGCCTCCATTGGCTGCTTTGCCAGGGCGGAGGTTGAAGTGATCACCTCCCTTCACCAACACCAGCTGATGGCCATGGGCTACCGCCATGCCAAACGGTGTCACCGCCTCCGGATCGGGGGGAACCACCCAGTCTTGGGTGCCACTCACCAGCAGGAAGCGGCCGTTCATGGTGCGGCCGGATCCGCGTGGAAACAGCAGCGACACCGGCGGGCTCACGGCTGCAACAGCAATCACGCGGGGGTCGGCGATTGCGGCCTGGTCTACCCCCCGGAGCCAACTGCACTGCAGGGTCCAGCTGAGATTTCGTTCAGGGTCGCCCACGTTGTCGCAACGCTTGAGCAGAGAGCCGTCCTCTGGCGTCACACCGGCCACCTGTAAGGCCGTGGTGGCGCCCCAGGAATGGCCGATCACCACAACCTGAGAAGCATCTACCCCGCTTAAGCCCGAGAGCTGGTTCTGGGCAACGCCATCGTTGATGGCCCGCAGATCAAGGGCCCGCAGCCCGAGTTCAGCAGCGCTGGGTGGCGGCGCCTGGCCCGTGAGGACCTCATGCTGCTGGCTCTTATCGCTACCGGGGTGGCGCGGCAAGACCACGGTGTAGCCCTCGTTCGCCAGCACCCGGCCCCAACCCTCAAAGTTG
>CALJTZ010000459.1 GCA_937975655.1 uncultured Synechococcus sp.
GAGGCTGCTGAAAAAGCGAGAAACGAACGGCCTGTTGGTCGGTTCGTGATCGTTGTTGGCGCCGCGTCAATCAGGTTGAGCGCTGCCATATGCCTTGTTTGCGACACGAACGGTTCTGAGTTCCTGGTCCGGAGCCTGCTTCTCGGTGCCTTTGGCCCTTTCCTGGCGCCCTTCATGCCATCACCTCCTGTTTCCTGAGCAGGTTGGTGATGCGGATCAGGTTGTAAGCCACCACGTGCAACCGAAACACGGCACCAACCTTGGTTCTGCCGCGCGCTTTGAGTTGCCTGAGTCCGGCTGACTGTTTGATCCAGCCGAATACCTGCTCGATTCGCTTGCGGGAGTTGATCGATTGGGCATAACCGTTGTGGCGGGCGGTGCGGGCATCGATCGCTGATCCACCGCGGCGCGTGAGGTTCTGCGCCACGTGGGGCGTGATCCCCTTGATGCGTAGGCCTGCCACGAACTCCCGGGTGTCGTAACCCTTGTCGGCACCGACGGTTTTCTGGTGCGCGCCTCGGAGCGAACGAGCCATCCGTAGCGCGGCTTCTCTCTCAGCCCTGCCGGTGGCCTCGGTTACTTCACTCGCTACCACCAGGCCATTGCGGTTCTCCATCACGCAGTGCCCCATGAAGCTCAGGAAAGCGCCGACGCCAGGAGCCTTCTTGAACAGCCGGGCCTCCCCATCGCTGGTGGAGCGGTGGGTCGTGTTGGAGAGCAACAGGCCGCGGAAGTCGCCTTTGGCGCGCTTCTTGCCAGTGGCGGGACCACCACCAAAACCATTGCCACCACTGGGTGGTGGCGGTCCGTCGTCCAGACCATCGATCCTCTCCAGCGAGCTATGGGAAGCCCAGGCCCGCAGCAAGGTGCCATCCACTGAAAAATGCTCTGAACTCAGCAGCGGCTTGACCTCCGGCGCTGCTAGGAGCAACTCCAGGAACTTGGCCATCAGGTCCTCATTCAAGAGTCGGTCGCGGTTTTTGGTGAACGTGGTCGGATGCCAAACGGGATCGTCGGGGTTGAGGCCGACAAACCATCGGAACAGCAGGTTGTAATCGAGCTGCTCAATCAGCATCCGCTCGGAGCGAATGCCGTAGATCGCCTGCAGCAACAAGGCCAGTAGCAGTTGCTCTGGTGGGATCGAGGGTCTGCCGCCCTCGGGGTAGAGCTTGCAGAAGGTCGGGTTCAACCGATCCAGGGCCTGATCAGCCAACCGCCGCACTTGACGCAACGGGTGGGAGGCCGGAATCCGATCTTCTGTGGAGATGTACGAGAACAGGGGAGCGATGCGTTCCTGCTGGCCGCGCATCCACTCAGAGCCGTTGGTTCATTCTCCCGCAGGCGGTGGGCTTTTTCAGCAGCCTC
>CALJTZ010000460.1 GCA_937975655.1 uncultured Synechococcus sp.
CCCGATTCAAAGTAGCGATCACACCAGGGCTTCCTAGATTCTGTGGCGGCCTCGCGGGCTACTTTGGCTATGACACGGTCAGGCACATCGAGCCGCGTCTCTGTTCGGATGCAGCCAAGAAAAAGCGTGATCCAATTAATGTGCCCGACATTGTGTTGCTGCTTACCGAGTCGCTAGCGATCATCGATAACCTTGCAGGCAAGCTCTATCTGATTGTGTATGTTAATCCGCAGTCTGGCGACGGCGTTGAAGCCGCCTATGCCTCGGGCGCCCGCGAACTCGATCGTCTTGAGGCAAAGTTAAATTCCCCGGTACTTGCACCGAAAGCAGAAAAGCTAAAACCGACCCAGGTTATTCGCGATTTTAAAAAAGAGGATTACCTAAAAGCTGTTGCGGTAGCAAAGGAGTACATCGCCGCGGGTGATGTCATGCAGGTTCAGATTGGCCAGGTTTTGCGTAAGCCTTATGCGGGTGAGCCGCTCACCCTCTATGGCGATGGCAGTCAAACCCGGTCCTTCTGTTATGTGGATGACCTTGTGGAAGGTCTGATTCGACTGATGAATGGCGGGCATTCTGGTCCAATCAATATTGGCAATCCTGGAGAGTTCACCATTCGGCAGTTGGCCGAGATGGTGAGGGAACGCATCAATCCATCCCTTGAGCTGATTCGGCGACCGCTTCCGCAGGATGATCCTCTGCAGCGTCAGCCCTTGATCGACCTCGCTCGATCGGAGCTCGGCTGGGAGCCTTCGATTCCTCTGGCTGAGGGGCTCGATCACACGATTGCATACTTCAAGAACCGTCTGGAGGCCTGATACCCATGCATCCCATCCGCTCCATCTGCTGCATCGGCGCTGGCTATGTGGGTGGTCCCACAATGGCGGTGATCGCTGACCGCTGCCCTGAGATTCAGGTGACCGTGGTGGATCTGAATGAAGCGCGCATCGCTGCTTGGAACAGTTCCGATCTCAGCCGGCTTCCCGTCTACGAGCCTGGCCTGGATGCCGTGGTAGGCCGTTGCCGGGGCCGCAACCTGCATTTCACCACGGCTGTGGATGCTGCTATCGCTGCTGCCGACATGGTGTTCCTGTCTGTGAACACCCCGACCAAGACCAAGGGTGTGGGGGCTGGTCAGGCCAGTGACCTGCGCTGGATTGAAGCCTCTGCTCGCCAGGTGGCTGCCTGCGCCCAGGGGCACACGATCGTGGTGGAGAAAAGCACCCTGCCGGTGCGCACGGCTGAAACGGTGAAGGCCATCCTAGGCGCGGCTCAAGGGGAGGCTGCTGGGGCCAAAACATTTGCGGTGCTCTCCAATCCCGAGTTCCTGGCCGAGGGCACGGCCATCACCGATCTGGAGAATCCCGATCGTGTTCTGATCGGTGGTGATGATTCCGCGGCCATTGAAGCGTTGGCATCTGTTTACGGTCACTGGGTGCCGACAGAGCGGATTCTTCGCACCAATCTATGGAGCAGTGAGCTCTCGAAACTCACAGCCAATGCGTTTCTGGCCCAGCGCATTTCCTCAATTAATGCTATTGGGGCTTTGTGCGAGGCCACTGGTGCTGATGTGCAGGAGGTGGCCAAGGCGATCGGAACCGACACCCGGATCGGCTCCAAGTTTCTCAAGGCCGGTCCTGGCTTTGGCGGCAGTTGTTTTCAGAAAGATATCCTGAACCTCGTCTATCTGTGTGGTCATTACGGGCTCCACGAGGTTGCCGCCTATTGGCAGCAGGTGGTGGAGTTGAACACTTGGCAGCAGCATCGCATTGCACGTCTGGTGGTGCAGCGTCTGTTCGGAACCGTCACGGCCAAGCGTTTGGCTGTGTTTGGGTTTGCCTTCAAGGCCGATACCAACGACACGCGTGAAGCCCCAGCGATTCGAATCTGCAGGGATCTGCTCGAGGAAGGTGCCCAATTGGCCATCTATGACCCGAAAGTGCCTGCTGAGCAGATGGCCCATGACCTGGGCCAGTCAGGGCAGATTTCCGCAAGCGATGTATCTCCTCGCCTCCAGGGTGAGGGCGTCTGGATGCGCTGCAACACGCCTTTGCAGGCCGCTGAGGGGGCTGATGCGGTGCTGATCCTCACCGAATGGGATGAGTTCCGCGTGTTGCCATGGGATGAGGTGCAACGAGTGATGCGTCAGCCAGCTTGGTTGTTTGATTCCCGTTCCATTGCCAATAGTCGTGCGGCCCGTGCTGCTGGTTTAAGCGTCTGGACCGTTGGCGAAGGGTGAGCAAGGCTCTGACTAAACTCAAGGCTATGAATGCGTACAGTCGTTCTGGCTTGATTTGCTGCTGATGGCTGCTTCCAGCCCCATCCTCGTCACTGGTGCTGCAGGCTTCATTGGCTCTGAGGTGGCTCGGCAGCTGCTGTTGCGAGGTGATCGTGTTGTCGGCATGGATAACCTCAATAGCTATTACGACCCTGCTCTCAAGCAGGCACGCTTAAGGCGGCTCGAGCAGCTAACTCCCCCTCTACAGGATCGAGCTTGGCGGTTTGAGCACATGGATCTCGCGGATTCTGAGGCGCTGATTCATTTGTTTGCCCAATGCCGCCCTCGGGCGGTGGTGCATCTCGCCGCCCAGGCGGGTGTGCGTTATTCGTTGGAGAATCCCGCTGCTTATATCCAAAGCAATCTGGTGGGCTTTGGTCACATTCTGGAGGGATGCCGGCACCACGGTGTGGAGCACCTGGTGTATGCCTCCAGTAGTTCGGTGTATGGCGGCAACCGCCAGATGCCCTTCTCTGAGCAGCATCCGGTAAATCATCCAGTGAGCCTCTATGCGGCCACCAAGAAAGCGAACGAGCTGATGGCCCACACCTACAGCCATCTCTATGGGCTGCCAGCTACCGGGCTTCGCTTCTTCACGGTGTACGGCCCCTGGGGGCGCCCCGATATGGCGCCGATGTTGTTTGCCAAGGCCATCCTGGCTGGCGAACCCATCAAGGTGTTCAATCACGGCCGCATGCAGCGCGATTTCACCTACATCGACGACATCGTGCACGGGGTGATCCGCTGCCTGGATCGACCGGCCACGGCCGATCCGTTGTTTGATCCGCTGCATCCCAACCCGGCTACGGCGGCCGTGCCCCACCGGGTGTTCAACATTGGCAATTCCCAGCCAACCGAGCTGTTGCGCTTCATTGAGGTGCTGGAGAATGCCTTGGGGGTGCAGGCGATCAAGGAGTTCCAGCCCATGCAGCCCGGGGATGTGCCGGCAACGGCAGCGGACACTGCGGCCCTGGAGGCCTGGGTTGGCTTCCGGCCCGCCACGCCGATTGAGCAGGGCGTGGAGGCCTTCGCCCGCTGGTATCGGAGTTTCTACGAACTGGCGTAGGGCATGAAAAAGCGGGCTCTGGAGCCCGCTGGAGAGGTGAACAGTGCGTTTCCTCGAAAGAGTGAAGGTCAAGAGGAGATTGTTCGGGGTTCAGGCGGAACCCACGCCCGTGTAAGCGCCGTAGAAGAACAGGCCCACCACAAAGATCACAGCCATGCCGCCGGCGGTGGCCACCAGCCACAAGGGCAGCACACCTTCGGTCCAGCGGGAGCGCCAGGCAACGGCTGGGCGGCCGTCGGGAAGGCGGTCTGGGATCCGGCCGTCAGGCAGATTTGATTTTTTGCCGCTCATCGCAGGTGCTCCCGGTCAGTTGAAGAAGTAGCTGGAGAACAGGATGCCGGTGACGAACACAAACAGCAGGCCCAGATAGAGGCTGGTGCGGTTCAGCTCAACCGGCAGGTTGTTGGGGTTGGGGTTGCGTTGCATGGCTGCAGACCTCAGCGACGAATGAACTGCATCGCGGCCAGGGCACCCAGGAAAAACACCGTGGGAATGCCGAGGGCGTGCAAGGACAGCCACCGGACCGTGAAGATCGGGTAGTTGCGGGGCGTGGTGGAGGCGGGGGACTGGGTCATGGCTTATTTCAAGCGCTGGTCGAGCGAGCTCTTGGCGTCGTAGCGCTGGCTCACGACAGGAGCCTTGGAATCCTGGGCCTGGAAGTAGGCATCAGGACGGGGCGTGCCGAAGGCGTCGTACGCCAGGCCCGTGGACACGAACAGGAAGCCCGCCAGGAAGATCGCCGGCAGGGTCACGGCATGGATCACCCAGTAACGGATGCTCGTGATGATTTCGAAGAACGGGCGTTCCCCAGTAGAGCCGGCAGCCATAGCAGCGAGCGTTCAGCTGGTGAATCCTAAGGGCGCGCTGGTGGCCGCCGGGAGCGGCCAGCCAGCTTGGTTACAGAGGGAAAGGTGGCTCAGCCCACCCAGCGCAGCAGCGAGCCGCGCTCACCCAGGGCAAAGCCCTTGCCATCGGCCAGGAAGGCGATGCGGGTGAAGTTGGTGGGTTGCTGGGCGCCCACGGGGTCCTTCTGCCAGCTCTTGCCGCCATCACCACTGGTGAGCAGGGTGCCGCTGCCGCCACCGGTCCAGATCCTGCCGCTGGGATCCCAGGCCATGTCCAGGTAGCCGTAGCCGTTGGTGATGGGGATCACCGGCTTGCTCCAGTCCTCGGGGTTGCTGGCATCCGGGTTGAAGCGCAGCTGGGCGCCACGGGTGAGCATCCAGAGGCTGTTGTCGGGCTGGAAGCCCATGGATTGCACCCGCTGACTGCTCACCCGCTGGTGAGGCGTCCACACGGGATCGCCGGGGGCCCAGGTGGCAAAGAAATTACCCAGGCTGCTCACGCTCACGTACTGGCCATCGGGGCCGCGGCGCAGATCGCGCACGGCGCCGGCTGCATCGCTGACGTCCGCCTGCCAGGAGTTGCCGCCATCGGCGGTGCGGTAGATGGCGCCCACGTTGGTGGCCAGCTCCGCGCTGTTGCGCTCGAGGGCGGTGATCAGATAGGGCTCGCCCGGCAGCTTGGTGTCGAGGAACAGGCGGCTCCAGTTCTGGCCGCCATCGGTGCTGTGCAGCAGCAGGCCCGGCTGGCCGGCGATCCAGCCCTCGTCGCCGTTGAAGTCCACGCTGATGAGGCGGAAGTTCTCTTCCAGTGGCAGCTCCAGAGCCCGCTCCTGCCAGGAGGCTCCGCCATCGTTGGTCTCCAGGATCAGGCGGTTGCTGCCCACCAGGAAGCCGTGCTGGCTGTCGGTGAAGGCCAGATCCAGCGGGTTGGATTTGGTGTGGATGTCCACCGGCTGCCAGGGGCTGGTGGCGGCTGTGGGCAGGCCCGTGGTGACGCAGCCGCCCAGGCCGAAGGCCAGGACCACGGTGAGCACGAGCGCGCTCAGGGAGGAGGCGAGGCGTTTCATGCTCAGCGCAGGGAATAAAGAGAGAGGAAGAAGGCGAAGGCCAGGGCGAAGCCGCCGAAGATCAGCACGTTTTTCTGGCCGGGGGTGAGGGTGTTCACCCCGAGCCCGTAGCCCAGATTCTCCTCGAAGCCGCTCGGCTTGTTGCGGGGGCCGATGTCCTTGAAGGCGCCCACCTTGCTGCGGCACACGGGGCAGCGGAAGCTGGCGGGATCCAGGCCGCTGAACGGTGTGCCAGGGGCGATTGCCAGCTTCTTCACCCCCTCATCGGGGTCGTACACAAAGCCGCAGCTGCGGCACTCGAAGCGGTGGGTATCGGGATCGTCGACGGGCGCGCCTTCCGCAGCGGGCGCCTCGTTGGCGGCCTCCGGCTCGGCTGGGGGCGCCTGGTGCGGCTGGTGCTCCTCGCTCACGGCGGGCTGGCGGCTGGTTGGACTCTAAGGAGAGCCCTCGCTGGGGCGGGAGCCAGGCGCGGCGGGGGCTTGAACCCTGGGGCCGCACGTGCTGTTTCGCCAGGGTCTGCGGGGTTCTGTACAGGCTGTACAGAATTCAGGAGTGCGCCGCGGGTGTGCAGCCGGCGCGCGCCAACCCAGGCTCCGGCGGTGGATGCCAGACTGCCCCCCAGGTTGGGCTGCCTTTGCCCGTGTTCGTTCTCTCTGGCTACGACGCCTTCCTCGGCTTCCTGCTGATCTCGGCGGCGGTGCCCGTGCTGGCACTGGTCACCAACAAGCTGGTGGCGCCTAAGTCGCGCACGGGCGAGCGGGATCTCACCTACGAATCGGGCATGGAGCCCATCGGCGGTGCCTGGATCCAGTTCAACATCCGCTACTACATGTTTGCGCTGGTCTTCGTGATCTTCGACGTGGAGACCGTGTTCCTCTATCCCTGGGCCGTGGCCTTCCACCGGCTGGGCTTGCTGGCCTTCATCGAGGCCCTGGTGTTCATTTCCATCCTCGTGGTGGCCCTGGCCTACGCCTGGCGCAAGGGCGCTCTCGAGTGGAGCTGAGCCGGAGCTGTAACGCCGCATCCAACCCATGACAATCACACCTTCCTCCAGCTCCGGCATGGCCGAGGCCCTCTCGATCGGAGCTCTCAAGGATCTCCGCGCCGCCAGCTGCAACCCCATCGGTGCCCCTGCGGTCACCTCGGATCTGTCCGAGAACGTGATTCTCACCACCCTCGACGATCTCCACAACTGGGCCCGGCTCAGCAGCCTTTGGCCGCTGCTCTACGGCACCGCCTGCTGCTTCATCGAGTTCGCGGCCCTGATCGGCTCCCGCTTCGACTTCGACCGCTTCGGCCTGGTGCCCCGCTCGAGCCCCCGCCAGGCCGACCTGCTGATCGTGGCCGGCACCGTGACCATGAAGATGGCTCCAGCCCTGGTGCGGCTCTACGAGCAGATGCCGGAGCCCAAATATGTGATCGCCATGGGTGCTTGCACCATCACCGGTGGCATGTTCTCCGCCGACTCCACGACGGCGGTGCGCGGCGTGGACAAGCTGATCCCAGTGGATCTGTACCTGCCCGGCTGCCCGCCACGGCCAGAGGCGATCTTCGATGCGGTGATCAAGCTGCGCAAGAAGGTGGGCAACGAGGCCCTGGCCGAGCGCGGCAATGTGCAGCAAACCCACCGCTACTGCACGGTCCCCCATCAGATGAAGGCCGTTGAGCCCATCGTGAACGGCCAATACCTGCGGGCGGCCACCCAGCAAGCCGCCTTCGCCGCCGCTCACGGCCTCCCTGTGGCTGCTGCTGAGCCTGCTGCCGCTGAGCCCGCCGCGATCCCTGCTACCACCACCAACCCCAGTGCCTGAGGACCTGATGCCTGAGGAAACCCCCTCTCCCGCCCCCAACCTGGCGCCAGCCGGGGCCGTGAGCCAGTGGCTCAGCAACCAGGGTTTCGAGCACGAGGTGCTCGAGGCTGATCACCTCGGTGTTGAAGTGGTGGGCGTGGAGCCCGCCTTCCTGCCGGTGATCGCCGCAGCTCTCAAGGCAGCCGGATTCGACTACCTGCAATGTCAGGGCGGCTACGACGAAGGCCCCGGCGGACGGCTGGTGAGCTTCTATCACCTGGTGAAGCTGGGTTCGCTGGCGGATCAATCCACCGGCAGCCAGCACCTCCCCGCAGAGCTGAAGCCTGAGGAAGTGCGCCTCAAGGTGTTCCTGGCCCGCGATGGCAACCTCAGCATCCCCAGCCTCTATGGGCTGTTTCGGGGTGCGGATTGGTCGGAGCGCGAAACCTTCGACATGTTCGGCATCACCTACGAGGGCCACCCCCATCCCAAGCGTCTGTTGATGCCTGAGGACTGGACTGGCTTCCCCCTGCGCAAGGACTATGTGCAGCCGGACTTCTACGAAATGCAGGACGCCTACTGAGCTCGTCCTACTGGCCCTGGCCCTGGCTGCGCCGATGCCGCTTGTAGAAGCGCATCACCGCGAGGGCCACACTGCGGGGATCGTGGCGGAGGGTGGCACTGGGTCTGGCCCCCTGCAGGGGGGCTTGCATCACCTCATAGCCCTGGGAGCGGAGTTTGCGGCTGTCGCAGCTCACCGGTTCAGCTCCCCGTTGGCGGTAGTGCTCCACCAGAGGTGAGGTGCCCAGGTTCTCCTGGGCCAGCACAGCCGTGAACAGGCGCTGCTCGATGCCCAGGCTGGCCAGTTGGGATTCAATGGCCCGCAGATGGCCCTCCACATTCAGGCCGTCCGTTTCGCCGGGCTGAGTCATCAGATTGCAGATGTACAGCCGCGGCGCCTTGCTGCGGCTGATGGCACTCACCAGCTCGGGCACCAGCAGATTGGGCAGCAGGGAGGTGTAGAGGCTGCCGGGGCCCAGCACGATCAGATCGGCGTTGGCGATCGCCTCCAGGGCTCGTGGCAGGGCCGGGGGCCGTTCCGGTGTGCAGCCCAGCCGCACGATCGGGCTGGGGGCGTGGCCGATCTGGGATTCGCCTTCGATCCTGGAGCCATCCTCCAGTTCGGCCCAGAGCTTCACATCGGCATTGGTGGCAGGCACCACTTGGCCTTGCACCGCCAGCACGCGGCTGCTGGCCGTGATGGCCGATTCCAGGCTGCCGGTGATGGCGGTGAGGGCCGAGAGAAACAGGTTGCCGAAGCTGTGGCCCTCCAGGCCCGTGCCCGCGCGGAAGCGGTACTGGAACAGGCGGGTGAGCAGCGGTTCCTCGGTGGCCAGGGCGGCCAGGCAGTTGCGGATGTCACCAGGGGGCAGCACCCCCAGCTCGCGGCGCAGAACCCCGGAGCTGCCACCGTCGTCGGCCACGGTCACGATGGCCGTGAGGTTGCTGCTGTAGCGCTTCAGGCCACTCAGCAGGGTGGACAGGCCCGTGCCGCCGCCGATGGCCACGATCGCCGGTCCGCGGTTCAAACGGCGTTTGGCCACCAGCGCATCCACCAGCACCGTGTCCTTTTCCGGTGCCAGGGCCTGTTGGATGGACCCAAAGCTGCGGCTCTGGCCCAGCCACACCATGCCGCCACCGATCAGCAGCACCAGCGGCCCAGTGATCTCGCGGGGCAGCACCTTGGTGAGGTTCAGCAGCAGCCACTTCACCGACTCGAGGGTCCAGTAGATGGGCTGCAGGTCGGCCCACACCGCGGCGCCGAGCAGGGCCAGCAGCAAGCCAAGGCCGGAGGTGAGCATCCAGCGCTTCACCACCAGGCCGGGTTGCAGCCAGCGGGCCGCTCGCCGGGAACGACTCACCAGGTCTTGTTGACGCAGATCCCCCCGTCCAACCCAGCCGGGTCGTTGCTTGCGGTTGAGGCGAGGTGGGCGCATCGAGCAGTTGGAGTGCTGAAACTGTACGGAGAAACCGTCAAGATGACTGGGCGCGCAGCCATCAGCTCGGTGCCCTCCTTCACGCCCCCTGGGTTTCAGCCGCCTGTGGCCCAGCTGGAGGACGTCAGCGTCCGCTGGGGCAGCAAGACCGTGCTCACGGATGTTGATCTGCGGCTCGAGCCCGGGGAGCGGCTCGCGGTGGTGGGGCCTTCCGGTGCGGGAAAGTCCACGATCCTGCGCTTGCTGGCCGGGTTGCTGCTGCCCAGCAGCGGCGAGCTGAAGATCCACGGCGTGCCCCAGCAGTACCTGCGCCTCGACCAGCGCCATCCCCCGGATGTGCGGCTGGTGTTTCAGAACCCAGCCCTTCTGGCTTCGCTCACCGTGCGCGAGAACGTGGGCTTTCTGCTCTATCGCTACAGCCGCCTGCCGGAGCGGGAGATTCGCGAACGGGTGAGCAGGGCCCTGGAGGCCGTGGGCCTGTATGACATTGAGGATCTCCTGCCCGGTGAACTCAGCGGGGGGATGCAGAAACGGGTGAGTTTTGCCCGGGCGGTGATCGAAGATCCCAGCCAGCCTCCAGGCCAGGTGCCGCTGCTGTTGTTTGACGAGCCCACCGCTGGCCTGGACCCCGTGGCCTGCACCCGCATCGAAGACCTGATCGTGCGCACCTCCGAGCTGGCGGGGGGCTCATCGGTGGTGGTGAGCCATGTGATGAGCACGATCCTGCGGGCGGCGGATCGTGTGGTGTTGCTCTACGACGGGCTGTTTCGCTGGAAGGGATCCATTCAGGATTTTCAGACCACGGACAATCCCTATGTGCTCCAGTTCCGTACGGCTAGCCTGAACGGCCCGATGCAGCCCGCGGAGCTCTGAATCCATGCGCCGCAGTGTGCGAGAGGCGATCGTGGGGTTCACCCTGCTGGCGGCGTTGGCTGGTGCCGGCGGCCTGTGGTTTTGGTTGAAGGGGATCTCGATCGGCAAGGCCCAGTGGCGTGTCCAGGTGCGCTTCCCCGATGCGGCGGGTTTGGCCGAGCGGTCTGCTGTCACCTATCGCGGCGTGGTGGTGGGCACGGTGCGCTCGATCCAGGCCACCTCCTCGGCGGTGGTGGCGGAACTGGAGTTCAGCGATGCAACCCTGCAGATTCCCCGCCCGGTGCTGGCCCAGGTGGAGGAAGCCTCCCTGCTGGGCGGCGATGCCGTGGTGGCGTTGCTGAGCCCCCCGCGGGCCCTGCCCAAGGGCACCCCTGGGCCCTTGGCAGCCAACTGCAACAACAGCCTCACCCTCTGCCCTGGCAGTGCACTGGAGGGTCAGAGCGCCGCCACGATCACCAGCGTGACCGCCACCATGCAGAAGCTGCTGGATCAGGCCGATCGCGAAAAACTGCTGCCGCTGCTGGCCCAGACCACCCGCAGTTTCGACACCACCTCCAAAGAAGCTGGCAAATTCCTGGTGGATGGCCAGCAGCTGCTGGCGGATCTCAAGCAGGCCGTGCGTCAGGCCCAGCCCACCCTCGACAATCTCAACGCCTCCACGGCCCACGTGCGCAACCTCACCGCAGCGCTGGATAACCCCAAGACGGTGTCTGAACTCAAGACCACCGTTACCAATGCGGAGCGGCTCACCGCCCGCTGGGATGCGGTTGGCGGAGATGTGAACAAGCTCACTGGCGATCCCCAGTTCATGGAGGGCATGCGCAGCGTCACCGTGGGCCTGGGCAAGTTCTTTGACGAGCTCTATCCGGCCCAGAAGCGCTAGGTGGCTCCGCGGCGTCAGACCGCGTTGATGGCCTC
>CALJTZ010000461.1 GCA_937975655.1 uncultured Synechococcus sp.
CTCGGTGGGCCCGTACGTGTTGATGATCCTGGCATTAGGGAAGGTCTTCTGCATTCTACTCATCACATCGAGGGCAACACTCTCTCCACCAAGACCCCACGAGCGCATCTTTGCGTAGGGAGTCTGGAGGGCAGGGCTGCGCAAGTACTCGGTGGCCAGCGTCGGAACGGTGAACCCGAGCGTCGTGACGTCCCTGGAGACAATCAAATCAGCCATGTAGTCGGGATCCATGTGGCCCTTGGGCTTGGCAATGACAATCTTGCACCCCATCGACAAAGGAGGCATGGTCTGCAGGATGTGGGCATCGAAACTGATGGTGTTACTGAAGCAGTACACGTCGGTTTCGTCCGTGCCGTGCAGCTCGGCCAGCCAAGGCATCAAATCACGGACACCGCGGTGCATAACCAAAACACCCTTGGGGCGGCCGGTAGAACCGCTAGTGAAGATCACGTAACACGTGCCATCAGGGGAGCTGCGGTCAGCGGGCGGGTTGGCGGTGGAGCCTCCTTTCAGCCCGGCAGCAAGCAAAACCGCAGCATCAAGCACCTCGCAGCTGCCGCCCACGAGGCCGGTGCGCTCGTCGCGGTTGCTCCAGGTGATCAGCAGGTGCTGCCGGGCCGAGAGCAGGCTTTCCAGCAGCACGTAGCGATCCTGATCGCCGGGGCTGGGGTCGCCCAGTTGCCGCTGCTGCTCCATCAGGTGGAAGCCAGGCCGCTCCCGCTGGCGCGGGAAGGCTCCGGCATCGAGCCCCATCAGCACGATCACCCGATGGGGGATGGCCCGCATCGGCTCCAGGGCGCTGATGGTTAGGGCCCCGCTGCGGTGCCCGAAGCGGCCGCTGTCGGCGCTGAGCCGCTCCCCCAGCACCTCGGCTACCACCGGCGCCTCCAGCTGCATCCCACTGCCGCCGGCCACCTCCTGCCACTCGGCCATGGCCGCCAGGATCGACTGCACTTCCCAGGCCAGCTCCCCACCGTCCCCGAACAGGTCATGGAGTTGCTGCCGCAGCAGCGGTGCCCATTGGGCCGGGGTGCGGGGCTGCCGGAGCTGGCGCAGGGCGTCCCGCAGCTGGCCCAGCAGCGCCAGCCAGCGCAGCTGTTGCTCGAGGCTGCCGCCCATGGCCAGCGGTGCCGTGGCCGAGGGGGCCAGGCTCGGTTCTTCGGGCAACACCAGCCCTAGCAACAGCCGGTCGATCGCCCAGGCCAGGCTGTGGGTTGGGTTACCGCTGCGGGAGGCCCCATCCAGCCCCCAGCGGAACCCGGCCCGCTGCAGCAGGTCGCTGATGGCGCCGGCCTCTTCCGCCGCAATGCCGTGCTGGCTGAGCAGGGGCTCGCAGGCGAGCAGCCCCTCCACGGCAGAGGCGGTGAGGCGTTCCCCCCCCAGGGCCAGCAGGGCCAGCCAGCCCTGGCTGATGCCGGCCTCGCTCTGCTGGCTGCGGTCGGTGAGACGCCAGGGCAGGGTTACCCCCGTGGCGGCGCTGTCGCCAAACACGGCCCCCACCAGCGGCGCAAAGGCATCCACCTGGGGCGTCATCACCAGGATGTCGCGGGGGCTCAGGCTCGGGTCCGCCGCCATCAGCTGCAGCAACCGGTCGCGCACGATCTGCACCTGTCGCAGCCGCCCCGGACAGGCGTGGAACTCCAGGGAGTGGTCGCTGTCGGCGCGCTGGAGGGGAGCCTGTTCCGCCGGATCCACCAACTGGGCCTGCAGTTGTTCCAGCAGGCTCGGCTCCGCGCCGCCGGCGGCGAAGAAGAGGTCTTCCTCGCGCCAGGTGCCTAATTGGGTGTCGCCGGATCCCTCCAGCAGTTTCTGGAACTCGGCCCCGAGCCGGCCGAAGCGGGCCTCGAGCCGTGGTGCGCTGAGCAGCCAGTCCTCGCCAAGGGGGGCCAGCCCCCCCGGCTGACCCTCCAGGCGCTGCCACAGGTCGCGGCAGGGGGTGAGCAGGTAGAGCTCCACCTCCATCACCCCTGAGAGGGCCTGCAGCAGCTGCACCTGAATCGGCGCCATGCTGCTGAGCCCGAACAGGCGCAGCGGCTGGTCCACCGCCAGGCCAGGCAGCGGCTTGCCCCTCGGCCACTGCTGCAGGCGTTCAATCACCGCCGCCACCCGCAGGCCGAAGGGCTGCGTGGCCAGGCGCTCGGCCAGCTGGGCCAGCAGCAGCGGCTGCCAGTGCTGGTCTGCCGCCAGGGGGCGGCCGTGGCCATCGAGGCGCTGGCCCGCGCACCAGGCCGCCACCATCGCCGGTCGGTAGAGGGTGTAGTCGTCGAAGGCGTCGGCGATGGCCCGCCCCAGCTGCCATAGGGGGCGATCCAGCTGGGCCAGCTGTCCCCCTGTTCCGTGGCCCCGTTGTTCCAGCCAGCGGCGCAGCAGCAGGGCTTCCGGTTGCTGGACCAACGCCGGCAGCAACTCCAGCAGGGGCCACACCAGTTGGTTGGCTCGCCAGGCATCGGGGTCCGGGGCCACGGCGGTGTCCGGCAGCGCGAGCAACCCCTCCACCAGCTGCCGCAGGTGGCTGCCGGGAAACGGAAAGCGCAGATTAGCGGCGATGCCACCGGCGTAGGTACCCTCCTCGCCGCCCACCCCCAGGGCAATCTGTTCCCCCAGCCAGCGGCTGGTGGGCCAGGTGTTCACGATCACCTGGGCCTGCTCAAAGGGGCCGGGCGGCTCGAGCTGCAGCTTGGCCGCCAGCACCTGGGCGAGCACCTCGGCGCGGTTGCTGCGGAAAACCGTGAGCAAGGGTCAGCGGTGGCTCAGGCTGGGGATGCGCAGGCCCGGCAGGGGGGCGGCAGCCTCTGGGCGCAGCCCGGGCACGGCGATCACGGCACCTGTTTCTGGGCAGTAGGCGCTGAGGTCGCCGCCGTAGCAAGCCCCCGTATCCACCATCACGATGTGGCGCAGATGGCGCACATGGGGGCCTGGGGTATGGCCGATCACCACGTCGCCGAAGCGGCCGTCGTAGTGCTGCCAGAAGCCCATGCGCACCCGGAGATCCGGTTGCCAGGTGGTGGGATCAAATCCGGCATGGGTGGCCACCCAGCCGTTTCCCCAGTAGGCCATCGGCAGGTTGTCGAGCCGCTCCAGCCAGTGCCGACAGAGCTGATCGCCGAGATGGCGGTAGGTGTCGCAGCCCGCCAGGCTCGGCTGGCTGCCCCAGGGGCCACGCCGCAGGGCTTGCACCAGGTCGGCCTCGTGGTTGCCCTTCAGCCACACAGCCCGGCCCTGCTCCACCAGGCCCCAGATCCGGGCCATGGTGGTGGCGATGGCCGGCCCGCGGTTGATGGCATCGCCGCAGAACACCAGGCGGTCGCCACTGGGCAGCCGCTCCAGCAGCTGCTCGAGAGAGCCTGCGCACCCATGGACGTCGCCGATCACCCAGTGGTGGCAGCGACTGCTGACGGACGTCATGAAGAGGACGCGTTATGGGCAGTCTGGCGGTCCATAGGGGAATCTGTCAGCCCCTGAATCGCTGGTAGCTTCCCCACCAGAGCCGCACGCTGTGATGGATCCCAAGTCGCTGCCGGTGGGTCAGCGGGTCGCGGCCCTAGTCAAGGCCCTGGATGGTGCCAAGCGCACC
>CALJTZ010000462.1 GCA_937975655.1 uncultured Synechococcus sp.
ACCACCACCACGTGCCCAGCGTACTGGCACAAGGATTGGGGTTTTTCGTCCTGCAGTCGGTCAAAGCTGTGGTTCAGGAGCGCGGGGCAATTGGCTCCATAGGCGGCAGGGCTGGCCGCTGCGGCCACTGGTGTGTTGGCCACTGCCCGATTCCAGGCACCACTGGGCGGCAACTAGCTCTGGGAACTTGGCGCCAGCCGCCTTGGCAGCCTGCTCAACCCCTGCCCAAGTGTTAGGGACATCCTTGATCTCAGAGCGCCAGCGCTCAACCCACTCAGCCCCTTCCGTCAGCAAGCAGGGGTCTGCCTCGTTGATGTGTTCGCTCAGCAGGCGGATGGCCTTGATCTGATGCTCTAGGCCCTTGTAGTTGTCCCAGAACTGGATCCAGCGTTCTGGTGTGAACTGGACATCCTTCACTGTCATTAGGCCCTCAAAAGAAAAGGGGGCTAGGCCCCCTAGGTTCCCCTTGGTCTCAACCCTTGGACGCTAGGCAATGCTTGCCAGCTGGGCAAGAGGAGGGGTGCACACAGGGGCGGCCTGCTCTTCAGGCTCCAGGATGATTACGCCATCTTCAATGACAACCTTCACGTAGCTGCCAGGCTTCATGTTGCATTGGTCTGTGTATGCACGAGACACAGGGACCAGGCCCTTCGGACCCACCTTCAGCTTGTAGGTGGCTTCTTTGCCAAAGCCCTCAGGCCGCTCGTTGATTACAGGGCCAAGCTCATGGCCGTTGGCAGCAGCCAATGCCTCAAAGAACTTTGTGCGCTGCAGGCTGAGCTTGCCAGAGCGCTTGGTGACATAGCCAGCGCCTTCGATCACCTTGTCGCGATCATCGCCCTGGCGGCCTGCAAGGTACTCAAGCAACGCTTTGCCTTTGAGTGGAGCCATCGGTAGCACTGTTGAACAGTGTCAACAATAGCTCAATAGAAGCCAAGTCCACCACCTGGCTTTTGATAGCTGAACTGCATTGCGCCTTGTGCACCACTGAGGATGCTGTTGCCAATGATGCTGCCCCAGCTTGGTGCGCTCACCGCTGTTGGTGAAATCATCTCTGGCTTCAGCCCCTTAATCGGCATAAGAGGCGTGAAGTAGGTCTGCTCCCGGTACGGGATGCTGGCTTGATCCATCACCTGCTGGGTCTGGAGCTGCAACGAATCCAGCTCACGCTGATATTGCTTGCTGGCCAAGCCAAAGCTTGGGATGCTCAGCTTCTCCATCTGCTGCTGGGTCTGGCTGTAGTCGGCCTGATACCGCAGGTTCGCGTACTTCATTTTCTCCACCTCGTCCGAGATCTGGAGCGACACCTGCCCTAGCTGTTTGGCAACGTCACTGTTCATGGTCCGGTTCATCAGGTCCATGCGAAGGCTCCGGTCCTGGCTCTTAACCACCAGCTCCCCGTAGGCGCGGCCCAGCTGTTTCCCTGCATCCATGGCCAAGCGTTGAGCAGTCGCTCCACCGCCTTGCCTGACGATGCTGCCGCCCTTGGCCTCAGCATCTCGCGCCATGGCTGCCAACTGGTTGATCTGCCAGCCCAATTGATCGCGTTGCTCCTCAAGGGCCATGCTGCCCAGAAGTTCCTGGCTTTCCCCGGTCATCCGAGAAACGACAGCACTGCTCTGAAGCACGGACTGGTTGATGTTGCCCAGGTACTGCCGCAGCGTTTCGGTACTCTCCGCCCCCAACTTGTTGGTGGCGTACATGTACTCCATCCCAACCTGGGTGCCCCGCAGCGCCTCTTCGGTTACGAACTTGTCGTGGAGCGCTCCACGGTTGATCTCCAGGTTCCGCTGCGCTGCAGCGATCAACTTGGCGTTGTAAGCCTCGTAGTCGGACTTGGCTTGCCGCTCGTTGAAGCGGAGCTGTTCAATGCGTGCCTTGTCCCATTGCCACTGGGCCAGGTCGGTGGCGTTCTTGATCCGCCACTCCTGTTTCGCACGCTTGAACTGGGCCTTGGCTTGCTTTTCCGCTGCCTCGTTCTGCGCTGCAGCTGCAGAACGCTGCGAGGCGCCGCCGAAGATAGAGCTACCAATACCAACGGCAGCACCAATAATTGCTCCCCAAGCCATCAGCCCAAGCTCCGCGCACGATCACTGTAGTTTCCTTCCCACGATGCACCAGAGATCGTGAGTGGCAACCACGAGTCGCTTTCAATGCTGACAGTGCACTCTGTATTTCGTGAATGAACAGGCACTCGGAAGCTCCCTGTATCAAGTACTGTCAGTGCGGTGTCGAGCTTGTTGTTCTCAACGTTGAGCACACGCGCCCAAAACTGGTGGCGGCTGTCAATGCTGCGGTTCTGACGGTGAACGATCACGTCGTACCTGCCTGTCTCATTGTGGTGGATCGTCCAGGTCGCAATCTGCAAGCGGCCATTCAGATCGCCAATCACGCGTTGGCGGGCCTGGTCTCGGCTCGGCTTGTAGGCAGGGGTGAACTCGTACTCGAACTTGTAGCGGCGGCCAATGGCCAGCTTGTCCGTGCGCCAGTCGCCTCGGATCGTGCAGGCGATCTGGTTGCCCGTACTGGCCGTGCCAACCACCAGCGCTCGGTTGCGAGTGTTGTCGTAACGAATGACCGCATCGGTCGCGCCTTGCATTTGGTAGGGCAGCGTGAACGTGGTGATGTTGGTTTCTGCGTTGTAGGTGGCAGTGATGTTGTTGTTAGGCTCGATGTCGGCGTTGCACTCAGGGAACAACACGAGCCTGTCAAGGTAGATCTGCGGATCGGCAGTGTCATCTAGCTCCTCTGACTCGATGTAGGTCGTATAGGTGCCATCCGCGTAAGTCATGACAAGCCAGAGCTTGTTGTCGAAGAAGCGAGCCCAGCGGATGTCACCGTCAAACTCCCAAGTGCTCCAGCTGGCCTGCTGCTTGTACAGGCTCCCCTGGCCTGACTGCCACAGGTACTTATAGATGTAGAGCTTCTTGCGATTGTCGGGCGCCAGGCATACAAAATAGTCGAGGCTTTCGCCCACATCCCACGATGTAGCCAACCCTGTAATGTACTTGGGCGCATTCAACGTAATGTTGAGGCTGCCCCCTAGGTTCAGGCCAAGCCTGCGTTGCTGCGTGTCGAAGAACTGGAACTCTCTGAACCCTGTGTAACCGTACTCATTCGTGGCAAACACAACGTTCGGGCCAGCGATCTTGGGTCGCAGGCTTGGGTTCATCTCGATATTGCTGAGTCGCAGGCACACCGCTGTTTTGGGTGTCAGCACGTCTGCGTCT
>CALJTZ010000463.1 GCA_937975655.1 uncultured Synechococcus sp.
GCATACGATATAGTACAAGGTGACTGGAGTTCAGACGTGTGCTCTTCCGATCTCCGCCTTGCCGGCCAAGAGCCCTGCATCCCTGAGCATCTGCAGCAGCGCTGATCGCACCTTCTGCTGGGAAGAGGGTGCCAGGGCCGCCAGCTCGGGGTGATCACGCTCACGCTCCTCGTAGAAGGCTGCCATGTCCGAGCGACGCAGCACCGGATCCAGGCTGCTGAGCTTCTCCAGCAAGACCTCCCGGCTCAGGTCGGCTGCGATCTGGATGCGTTTGAGCACCGCCAACCAGGCCATTGCGGTGCGCTCCTCACTGCTTCCCTTCGCTAGAAGCTGCAGCTGGGGGGCTGTGAGGCATTGCAACCGCTGACGCAGCTCCGATTCCAGTCGTTTGCCGCTGCTGGCCGAACGGGCCTGCAGGGCATTTCGTTCCAGCACGGCGGCCTTCGTGCGTGCCCAGTCACCTTGCTCCTCCAGGTGGATGCCGGCGATCACGGCAGCCAGCTCGGGCCTCAGGCCAGCAGCCGTGAAGCTCATGCAGTAGCGGGAAGGCTGCGGCGCTGAGCGGGGCAAGATGATCGGCTAAGAGCTACAGCACAATCCTGCCAGCTTGTGGGGGATAGGCTGCCCACAAACCCTTTTGTTCTTGAGTATCAGAGCTCGCAGGTAGAGACAGCGCCCTGCTGAAACAGCCCCAGCCTGGGCATGGGCATGGGCCAAAACTATGCATTAGACGCATACTTTTGATTTTCTGCAGTGGCTGCGCAGTTGGAAAGTCTCCTCACGATGCCAGAGGTGATAGTAGTAAGAGTTGACCTCACCGTAACAAAAGAGTCATCGAAGACCTGCGAGGCCCAGATCCAGCACGGTCCAAATCGTGCTCCAGACCGGCCCGCAGGCCATCCCAAAGGTGGTGATCTCAAAGGCCACCCAGTTCGGCCGGTCCAGCGACTGCAGGAAGCCCACCACGTCGGCGCCCTCATCCTTCGCGGCCTGGGCATCGAGATGCTCTTGCCACAGGGGCTTGAGCTCCTCGGCCAGGTGCATGGGTTCTTCGGGAACCTCATGGCACCAGCTGCCACGCAGGGCTGGGGTATTGGGCTCGCCGTCGTCGGTGAACACCGGCCGACCTGTGGCAGGGCAGAAGAAGTTCCAGTCGTTGCGTTCCAGCTCGATGATCTGCATGGCCCTTGGGTGGGTTGATGTGAGCACCTTCGCGGCGCAAGGGCTCATGATCGAGGTCTCTCCTGCGAACGACGGAGATCTGGCCCGTGCTTAGCCACGCCGATGACATCAGTCGATTCAGCCGTGCACAAGCCGCTGGGGCTGAGTGCGCCTACGAGCACGCCCTGGCTGAACTGCGCAACGGCCGCAAGCGCAGCCACTGGATCTGGTTCGTTCTGCCGCAGCTCCGCGGCCTCGGCCGATCCGCAACGGCCCAGCGCTACGGGCTCGATGGTTTGGCAGAAGCCCGCGCTTATCTCGCCGATCCCCTGCTGCGGCAGCGCCTCGAGCAGGTGATCGACGTGATCCACCACCAGCTGCAACATCCCGGCCAGACCCTGGAGCGCCTGATGGGCGGCGAGCTCGATGCCACCAAAACCATCAGCAGCCTCACCCTCTTTGAAGCGGCTGGGCTGGCCAGCGCCACCACCCTGCTCAATCACCTGGGCCGCCGCTGTGCCTGGACGCAGACGCAGCTCAACCCTCAAAACTGGTGACTCTTGGCACTGGCGGGGTCCGCCTCAAAGAAGCGAGAGAACCCCGGCTCAAACCCAAACCGCAGCGTGCCCAGCGGGTTATCGCTGTTTTTCACGAGCAGCAGCTGCGCCTCGCCGCGCTTGGTGGTGCATGGGTCCCAAAACTCCTCGCGGTGCACTATCGCAATCACATGCGGGTAGGTCTGCATCGCCTCCAAGGCCGGCAGGTCGTGCAACAGGGGCACACCGCCCGGCCGCAGCTCCACGCTGGGCCGGCTCTGGCAGGTGAGCAGCACGCAGGCCTCCAGCTCATCCGCCAAGAGCCGTAGCTCTTTCAGTTGCTCAGCTGGGTCACCGCAAAGCAGCTGCAGCGCATCGATCACCACCAGCCCCAGCGGCTCGTATCTCTGGGCAGCCAGCTCCTGGCAGTGGGCACGAATGGAGGCCACGGTGTTGGTCGCTTGGTCTGAGAAAAACAGCGGTGCCGCTGAGAGCTTGGCCATGGCTTCGCCCAGGCGCGGCCATTCCTCTGCAGTAAGCCGTGAGCTGGCAATGCGGCCCGCTTCCACCGAGCACAGCGACGCAAGCATGCGCTGCAGCAGTGCCGTAGGCGAGGAGTCGAGTGAGCAGATCTGCACCGCAACTTCACACTGCAGGCTGATGGTGCGGGCCAGGTTGAGCGCCAGCGCCGTTTTGCCCATGCCCGTGGAACCGGCCAGCACCACCAGCGATCCGCGGCGCAGCCCCTGGGTCATGGCGTCGAGGTCGGCGAAGCCGGTGGAGATGTGGCCCTCAGGCGCCTGGGCAGGTCGCTGCGAGGCCCGCTCCATCCCCTCAAAAGCATCCGCCAGCAACGTGCGGGCACTGTGTGGGCCGCTGAAGCGTGGGGCTGCTGGAGCTTCGGTGATGGTCATCGGCGCACACCATCGCACTCTGTTCTGGGGTTGGCCAGGGCTGTCCAGATGCACCGGCGTGGTTCGCACGAACGCCTCTGGCAAACACCGCTGCGTGGCTCAGGCTGCTGGGCGTTGATCGGCAACACAGGCCCCATGACCCGCATCGTGATCCAGTGGCAGGACCAATTCGGCCACTGGCAGCGCTTCCAGGAAAAGCACAACCAAGCCGACGCCTACCGCACCGCCCAGGCCCGCGCCCGCAGCACCGGCAAACGGCACCGCCTCGTCGATGAAGGCGGCCGGCTGCTTGATCTGCTGGAGCCCTGAGCGATGCCTCGTGTTCAGCTGCGTTCTCGCACCGCCGCCGCCCTGGTGGTTTCCGCTGCCCTGGCCACTGCGGGCATCGTCGCCACCGTCTGGTCGATGCGACGAGCACCCGCCGAGGTGCAGACGCTGGAAGCGGTGTTGCAGCGCCTCAGCCATGGCAACAACCTTGGCGATCAGCCCCTGCAGTTCATGGTGGCTTCAGGCACCTACACCGCCCAGTTGGCAGCGCAGCGTGGGTTCTGCAAGCCCGATCAGTGCGATGTGTTCGCGCAGCTCAACCCCTACCAGCGCTACAGCAATGGCTGGGATGAACTCATCCGTCAGGGCTATGCCCTGGGCGACATTCAGGCTTGGTCTGCCTCCAGCGGCACGGTGGTGATTCCACGGGCGGCCTTTCGGGCCTATGGCAGCCACACCGGCTTCTTGGCCTGCACCATTGCCCATGAAATCGCCCACATCAGGCGGCATCACCTCTTTCAGCAGAGTTATCACCTCAATCACAACCTTCACGGCCAGAGCGAACAGGCCCAGAAGATCGGTGATCGCAAACGCTCCCGGCAGCTCGAGCTCGAGGCCGACCGTGACGCCGCCACCATGCTGGCCCGCGCTGGTTATTCAGCACGCCTGTGCGAGCAGGATCTGGCCTTCATGGCGCGCTCGATCGGCGATGCCTCCATCACCGAGCCCGACTCCACCCATCCGGGCTACGAAGAGCGGCTCGCAGCCATGCGCGCGCATTACGCCGACATCGAAAAGCAGCCACCCTCTCCTGAGGCGAGCACCCGCGTCAGCTTCAGCTACAGCCGCAGCGACAACCTGCTCACCTTGACGCCGCAGCCGCGCTGAAGGGGCTTCGAAAGGGGCAGTTGGCCGCCTCTCAGCGAGCCCCACCTTGGAATGGGTTCAGCAACCGTACGCCGCAACTCGCAAAGTCATCGCTGTTGCGCGTCACCACCGTGAGATCGTGCAGCAGCGCAATGGCGGCGATCTGCTTGTCGATGGCGTTGTGGGGATTGGGCACCCGCAATCGCCCCCAGATCTGGGCCGCATCGCCATCGAGGTCGAGCACCCGATCGCCGTAGATCTGCAGCACCTCCTCCAGCCATTGCTCCAACAGGGCAGCCTGCGGATGATCCCCCCGATGGCGGATCAACGTCACCCCCCTGCGCAGCTCACCGATCGTCACCGACGCCAAAAACAACGGTGTCTGATCGCGGCAGGCGGCATCCCAGAAGGCAAGAACGCCCGCGTCAGCGCGCACGCCTTTGCGCGCCTCGCTGATCACGTTGGTGTCAATCAAAAACATCAGCGGCCACCCCTGGATCCTGCTGGCGCTGAAAATCGGCATCCACGCCCACATCCGGCATGGCTGCCAACAACTCAGCGAGATTGCGCCGGGGCGGAGACAGCAGCGCAGCGGCCAGGATCTCGCGCAGTTCAGCTTCCTGGCTGCGCCCATGGGCCCCGGCCCTCTTCTTGAGGGCCTGCACGATGGAGTCATCAACGCCTCGCACCAAGAGGTCGGCCATCGCAACGCCCCGTCTCTGATAGCAATGCTATCGGCGTTGAGCTCCTGTGTCCTCAAATCCCAGCCTCTCGGCCAGTCGCAGCACCACCGGCTCAAGACGGCAGGCGAGCCAGCCATGGGGGCTGCGCAGCAGCCGATAGGGAAGGTCACCAGTCACGGCATCTGGCGGGAGCTCCTGCAAGGCCACCGCATCGAGCAGCTCCAGCTGCAGCAGCGGCTGCCAGTGCTGCTGCTGCCGGCGTCCGAGCGTGACCCACTCCACGCCGTGCTGGCCTTGCCACAGCGCGGCGTCTTGATCGCTGCCGCCAAGGCGCAGCACTCCCCAGGCCAGCCGATGGCTGTTGATCCCACGCCGCAGCAGCTGCAGCCATGGCGTATCGCCATAGCGCTTGCCCATCGATGCAGCGGCCAGGCGCTGCAGCCCAAGCTCCCTGGCCAGGGCCCGGTAGCGACGGCTCACGCTCGCCTGTGACAGGCCAATCTGGGCCGCGCTGGCGGTGGTGCTGCCCGTGAGCTCCAGAACATCCACCAGCTGCAGATCCCGCAGCACCTGGGGGATGCGATACGGCTGTTGAGGCAGGTTCGACAACGGTTGACCCGGTACTAGATCCCGTCAGTCTTTGGCGATCGCTGCGGTTGGCGGAGGCAGATGGTGCGAACGACCGCTGGTGATTCGCACAACACGTGTTCAATCGGTGGCGCTTGCTTTCAGGATGGGGAGATGACCTCAGCTCCTCTGCGCTGCCACCTGCTGATCGGCCCGCCCGGCAGCGGCAAAACCACCCTGGCGCAGCAGCTGGCACCACTGCTGCAAGGGGAAACCGGCGAGCCCGGCCTGGTGCTCTCCACGGATGCGATTCGAGAAGAGCTGTTCGGCGATGCCGCGGTCCAGGGCCCGTGGGACGAAATCCGCAGCGTGTTGCTCCAACGGTTGAACGCCGCCGTGGAGGCCGGCACGCCGGTGATCATCGATGCCACCCACGCCCGCCGGCCCTGGCGGCTGCTCTACACCCAGGGACTGCACCTGCCCCGGCCGGTGGAGTGGATCGGCTGGTGGCTCACCACGCCGCTGGAGCAGTGCAAGGCCTGGGCTCTGCGGCGTGAGCGCCCTGTGCCCGAGGTGGTGATCGAGGAGTTCCACGCCAGCCTCAACAACCGCTTCTTTAAGCCCGATCGCGCCGAAGGCTTTGCCGCGATCGTGGCGCTCAACCCCGCCGCGGGTGAAGGCAGCACCGCCGCCGATCTGCAGCATCGCCTGGCCAGTCTCGATGGCCGCATCCGCAATGCGCTCAACCGGCAGCGCGCCATTGAGCCGCACCTGCATCGCTATTCAAGGCTTCTGGATCTGGAGCGGCTGCTGTTTCTGCTGCGCCTGCTCACCAGCTACAACGGCCTGGACGCGAGTGATCCAGGCACAGCGGCTGAGCTGCTGAAGATCTGCAATCCCGAGCCCCAGGGCGATCTGGCCGAGCGTGCAGCCGCCTATCTCGCCAGCTGGAAGGCGGTGCACGGCGGCAACAGC
>CALJTZ010000464.1 GCA_937975655.1 uncultured Synechococcus sp.
AGTACAAGGTGACTGGAGTTCAGACGTGTGCTCTTCCGATCTCACGAAGTGGTACTGGGTCATGAACTGGTGCTGCCGAACAGGGGGTCCCGGCGGGGATTCTGAACCAGCGCCTTCATCTGGCGAACGGCCTGCTCCAGGCCCACGGCCAGGGCTCTGGCCACGATCGTGTGGCCGATGTTGAGCTCTTCCATCCCCTCGATGGCGGCCACCGGCTCCACGTTCTGGTAGGTGAGGCCGTGGCCGGCGTTCACCCGCAGCCCGAGGCTGCGGGCGATGAAACTGCCTTCGGTGAGGCGGGCCAGCTCGAGGGGCTGGTGGTGCCAGTCCGCCTCGGCGTAGGTGCCGGTGTGCAGCTCCACCCAGTGGGCCCCCGTGGCCCGGCAGGCCTCCAGCTGGGCTGCATCGGCATCCACGAACAGGCTCACGCCGATGCCGGCGTCCTGCAGTCGACCCACCAGGCCGGTGAGGGCCTGCTGTTGGCCGGCCACGTCCAGGCCGCCTTCGGTGGTCACCTCCTCGCGCTTCTCGGGCACCAGGGTCACCATGTCGGGGCGGAGGTCCAGGGCGATGGCCTCCATCTCCGCGGTGGCGGCCATCTCCAGGTTCAGCCGGCTGCGCACCGTCTGGCGCAGCAGCTGCACATCGCGGTCCTGGATGTGGCGCCGGTCTTCCCGCAGGTGCACGGTGATGCCATCGGCGCCGCCCAGTTCAGCCAGCAGGGCGTAACTCACCGGATCCGGCTCCACGGTGCGGCGGGCCTGGCGAACGTTGGCGATGTGATCAATGTTCACGCCGAGGCTGGCCATGGCACCGAGAGAGGCTCTGGGTGTGGATCCTATGGATGGCGGCCGACCCGCTCGTGCAACTGCCCGTCGCGCGGAGAAGGCGGCGAAACCCAGCCCTAGGTTTTGAAGTCAGGGTTGTGGGGGGCAGGTGAACGGCCAGCTGACGGCGCAGTCGACACAGTCGGTGGCGCTCACCACCCGGGAGCGCAGCCTCTGCAACGGGATCAATCCCCTGCTGGCGCCCGTGGCCATGGTGCTCACCCAGGACGTGGCGCTCAGGAGCTACTTCTGCCGGGGGGTGGAGGTAATGGGCGCGCACCATCTGCCTCGCAGTGGACCCGTGCTGCTGGCTCCCACCCACCGCTCCCGCTGGGATGCGCTGCTGCTGCCCCATGCCGCCGGTCGCCGGGTTACTGGCCGCGACTGCCGCTTTATGGTGAGCAGCGATGAAATGGCCGGTCTCCAGGGCTGGTTCCTGCATCGTCTTGGCTGCTTTCCCGTGAACCCCCGCAAGCCGGCAGCGGCCTCCCTGCGCTTTGCCGTGCAGCTGCTGCAGGCGGGCGAGCAACTGGTGGTGTTTCCGGAGGGCCGCATTCAGCAGGACGACAGCCCCCTGCGCCTGATGCCCGGGCTGGGACGCCTCGCCGCCCTGGCTGAAGGGCAGGGTGTGGCGGTGCCGGTGGTGCCGGTGGGGATCGGCTACGGCACGTCCCGGCCACGGCCGGGCGGGCGGGCTGCCCTCTGCTTTGGCGAGCCCCTGCGCTTGCAGGGGCAGGGGCGTGAGGCGGCCACGGCCCTCAACGCTGCCCTGATGGCCAGTCTCCAATCAGCTGAGGAAGCGGCCCGCCGCGCCGTGGGACGCCCGCTGCAGCGCCCGTAGAGTTTTTTGACTTCTCTGCTGCTTGCCGTGCGCCGGCCCTTCGCTGCCCTCAGCCTTGCCGCCCTGGCGGTCCTTTCGCCCAGTCTGCCGGCCGTGGCCCAGGACGAGCCCCAGAAGGTGCTCGAGTCCAGCACCTTTGGCCTCAACCTCAGCGCCATCAACGCCAAGGTGGCCCAGGGAGATGCCGCGGCAGCCGCCGGCAATCTGGCCAAAGCCAAGCTGGATTACGACCAGGCCCGCCTCGGGGCCCAGAACCTCACCCGCTTCTACCGCAACCTCAGCGGCTCGTTCCGCGGTCTGGATGCCCGCATTCCGCGGGAGATGGATCAGAAGGGCCGGGAGGCTCTCGAGATGCAGGCCACCATCGACCTGCGTCTGGCGGCCCTGCTGCGGCGCATGAACCAGCCGGAGGTGGCTGTGCCCCTCCTGGTGGAAGTGGTTCAGATCATGACCCCAGCCAGCCCTCTCGGGCAGAAGGCCTATCAGAACCTGCTGGAGTTGGGCTTTGTGAGCACGCCCTATGCCGGCTCAGCCGCAACCCCCGGTAGCTGACCCCTCATCCCAGGGGAACGCCCCCTAGATTCCCAAACCGTTCGATCGCCACTGGCCATGGTCCATCCCGACCAGGTGAGGTCTGCCATCACCCAGGCCCTGCCCGATGCCACCGTTGACGTGGAAGACCTCACCGGCGGTGGTGATCACCTGCAGGTGAAGGTGGTGTCCAGCGCCTTTTCCGGCCTCAGCCGGGTGAAGCAGCACCAGCTTGTGTACGGCGCTCTGCGTAGCGAGCTGGCCAGTGAGGCCATCCATGCCCTGGCGGTGCAAACCTCCCTTCCTTCCTGATCCTCCCCATCCCATTTGTCATGGACGTCTCCACTAAGCAGCGCATCGAAGATCTGGTGGGCAGCAGCCCCGTGTTCGTCTTCATGAAGGGCAACAAGCTGATGCCCCAGTGCGGCTTTTCCAACAACGTGGTTCAGATCCTCAACGCCCTGGCAGTGCCGTTTGAAACCTTCGACGTGCTCTCCGACATGGAAGTGCGCCAGGGGATCAAGGAGTTCTCCGAGTGGCCCACCATTCCCCAGGTGTACGTGAACGGGGAATTCATGGGCGGATCGGACATCCTCATCGAGATGTACAACTCCGGCGAACTGCGCGAAAAGCTGGCGGTGGCCCTGGCCTGATTCCGGTTCAGTTGCGCCCGCTTTCGTAGAGGGTGCTCATGTCGTCGCCAGGGCCGATGAAGCTGGAGGGGTCGAGGATCCAGCGATCCACGAGTTCCTCCAGACGCCGCTGGGAGATGGGATCGAGGATGGCGGTGCGCCGCAGGGCGTGCAGATAGCCATCGGCGTACAGGCGCAGCTCGGCGGGCCCGTGGTAACGACTGGCCAGGGACTGGCAGGCGTCGCACAGGGACTGGAAATGGCGGATGGCGTCTGGGTTCTGCAGAGCGGTCATGACGGGACCGGAGGGGACAGCTGGCAAGGCATCGCCTGATACCACTGTGGACCGTGAAATGCGGATAGCGTAGGAACAGGCACGGAGAAGCGGGTGGAACTCGACCCCAATCCCATTCCTGGTGCCGCTGTCGGTGGCGCCACGGAACCAGCATTGAAGCGCGTGTTGGTGGTGGATCCCCACCCCACATTGCGCACGGTTTTGGCCCAGCGCCTCCGCCAGGACGGCCATCTGGCCGCGGCTGTGGCCACCGTGACCGAAGCCCTCACCCTCTGCGAGGACCAGGCTCCCGATCTGTTGGTGGCCGCTGAGCTGCTGGAAGAAACCTCGGCCCTGCGGCTGGCGGCCCAGTTGCGCTGTCCGGTGATGGTGCTCACGGCCCGCTCCGGGGCTGAGCCGGTGGTGGCGCTGCTGGATGCCGGCGCCGACGACGTGTTGCGCAAGCCCTTCGGCCTTGAGGAACTGGCGGCCCGCTGCCGTTCGCTGCTGCGCCGCAGCGCCAGTGGCCTTCAGGAGCGGGTGTGTGTGGGGCCGCTGGAGGTGCATTTGCTGCTCCGCCAGGTCACCCTGCGGGATCAGCCGGTGGAACTCAGTCCACGGGAGTTTGCCCTGCTGTGCGCCCTGTTGATGCCCCCTGGCATGGTGCGCAGCCGTAGTGAGCTGCTGCGGATGGCCTGGCCGCCCTTCAGTGGTGGCCCCCGTTCCGTTGACACCCAGGTGCTCACGCTGCGGCGCAAGTTGGAGCAGGCGGGCCTGGGCGAAGGCGGTGGCATCGAAACGGTGCGCCAGCAGGGTTACCGCTTCAGCCTCGACACGATTCCAGAAGCCAGCTCTATCCCCCCAACCCTGGTGGGAAGTCCCATCGCCCCGTAGCCAGGGCCCAGGCTGCTGCGGCTTCCCCCGCCAGCATCAGGCCACACAGCAGTGCCAGGAGCTGATAGGTCCAGGCCGGACTGATCCGGCCGATCGCCGTGGTGTCGATGCCGGTGGCCGCCTGGAAGCGGCTCAGGAAGTCGGTGAACTGGGCCACCCGCTGCGGCAGCAGGTAGGCACCTTGATGGCTGCGCACGTAGTACACGCGCCCCCCTTGGCTGGTGGCCACGGGCGTGAGGCCGGTGACGCCACTCCAGGGCAGCTCCCAGCCGCGGCGCCAGAGCCAGGCACACCACGGGGCATGGGCCACCCGGATGCCGCTGGCATCGAGCTGCACCTGTTCACTGGTGGCCGCCAGCACCAGCACGAGGCCCAGGGGCAGGGCCGTCAGCAGGGCCAGCTGGAGCTGCGCCGTGGCCAACACGGGCAGGGGCAGCACCAGGGCCAGATAGAGGCTGATCAGGGTGAACCGGATCAGCGGGGCCATCGCGTACGACCGCGCCTCGAGGCTCATCGATCTTCGGGGGAGCCTGGCAGGGGTTCAATCAGTTCAGGTGGCTGATAACGGCCGGTGAACACCTCCTGCTCGCGGCCCTTCCAGAACTCACCGAGCCGCATCAGATCGGCGTGGGCCTCCTGCAGTTTCTCCACGTACTCCTGGGGTTCCATGGAGCCCTTGGCTTCCTTCAGCTTGGTGAGTCGCAGCAGCTGCAGCATCCAGGGCTTGCCCAGTTCGCCGCGCTGTTCGAGATAGCGGGCCAGATCAGCGGCCTTGAGGTTGCCATCGCCGGGAATCGGGGCGGCCATGGGGTGGCAGATGCGCGCAGATAGCTCACCCTATGGGGGTGCATGGTGGTGTTGTGAGTTCTGCCTCTCCAGCCGCCGATCAGCGCCCGCCCGCCTGGGTTCGCGATGCGGTGGTGTGCCAGATCTTTCCCGATCGCTTTCGCTGCAGTGGCCGCGCCATGCAGCAGCAGGGCCTGGCCTTGAAGCCCTGGGGTTCCCCGCCCGATCCAGTGGGCTTTCAAGGTGGTGATCTCTACGGCGTGATTGACGGGCTCGATCACCTGCAGGCGCTGGGCATCACCTGCCTCTATCTCAATCCGATTTTCAGCTCGGCGGCCAATCACCGCTATCACGCCTACGACTATCTGCAGGTGGATCCGCTCCTCGGCGGTGATGCCGCCTTCGATGCGCTGGTGGCGGAGCTGAAGCGCCGGGGGATGCGGCTGCTGCTCGATGGCGTGTTCAACCACTGCGGCCGCGGCTTCTGGGGCTTTCACCATCTGCTGGAGAACGGATCGGCCTCGCCTTACGCCGACTGGTTCATCACCGAGAAGTGGCCCCTCAGGGCCTATCCCGCCGCCGGCGAGCCTTGCGGCTACCACAGCTGGTGGAGTGATCCGGCCCTGCCCAAGTTCAACCACGCCAATCCCCAGGTGCGGGAGCATCTGCTGGCGGTGGGTGAACACTGGCTGCGGCGCGGCATCGATGGATGGCGGCTGGATGTGCCCGATGAAGTGGAGCCCAGCTTCTGGGTGGAGTTTCGCCGGCGGGTGCGCCGGCTGAACCCTGAGGCCTGGATCGTGGGGGAGCTCTGGGGCGACGCCCGCGCCTGGCTGGGGGGCGAGCACTTCGATGGGGTGATGAACTACCGCGTGGCCTGGAGCACCCTGGGTTGGGTGGCCGATGGAAAGCTGCAGGCGGGCCATGCCCGTGAGGCGATTCCCTACGGCTGCCTCAGTGGCGCGCGGTATCGGGAGGTGCTGCTGGAAACACTCGACTGGTATCGCCCCGAGGTGAACCAGGCGCAGCTCAACCTGCTCGACAGTCACGATGTGCCCCGAGCGCTGCACATGCTCCAGGGGGATGTGGGGGCGCTGCGCCTGGCGCTGGTGCTGCTGTTTTGTTTGCCAGGGGTGCCCTGCGTGTACTACGGCACCGAAGCCGGCCTGAGCGGCGCCCTCGGCCGCC
>CALJTZ010000465.1 GCA_937975655.1 uncultured Synechococcus sp.
AAGGGGGTGCCCCTGCCCATCCCCAAGGACAACACGTTGATCCTTCCCCTCTATCTCGAGCGCTCCAAGGCCCAGAGCGAGCTGGCGGGAATTCAGAAAAACAACCCCAAGCTCAAGGCGGGGGTGGTGGGGATTCCCCTCAACGTGATGAACGAGAAGGTTCTCGAGCTCAACAAGCAGCTCAAGGACAAGAGCAAGACACTTGTGGCTCCCGTGGTGGTGAACCCCAGCGATCGCCAGGAGGCGATCAAGTTGCTCAAGGCCCAGGGCCTCACGGAGAAGCAGATCAATGAGGGCCTCAGTGTGCCGGTGTTCTTCACCAAGCCCTTCCTCACCGTGCAGACCCCTGAGGGCCCGCGTGGGGTGTTCTTCTTCAGCTACGCCGAGCTGCAGAAGGGGCTCGCCAAGGTGCCCAATCGCGAGCAGCTCAAACCCCAGGTGGCCGATCTCTCCGCCGTGCTCCGGGAGATCGTCAAGGCCAAGGACGACAGCTACGTGATCTTCCCGACCCCGGATTATTTCCGCCTGGTGCAGGAAAATCAGGCGAAGGGAACGCCGGCCGCCAAGTAGCGGGCTGACCCGGGAACTGGATCAGTCGGGATCGCCCTTGGCCGGCTGCTCCGGGGGCGGTTCCGGCAGGAATTGGGCCAGCAGCCCCCCGGCCATCAGCGAGAGCCCCAGGGTGAGGGCCAGGTTGCGGTTGGCAGCCGCGTCGCCCCAGGCGGATGCGGCCAGAAAGGCGGCCCCCAGCAGCAGGCAGGGCACCAGCACAATCCCCTTGGCAGCGCGGTTGATGCCCATCAAGCCATCGGATCAGCCGGTGCAGTGTGGCAGGGGCGTGGCCAATCCCGCGGCCACCAACCCCGCGGCCATGTCGGTGCGGCTGCTGCCATCCCCACTGTCCAGCCGCTCCACCCTCGCGACCAGGGTGCCGTTGTTGGATCCACTGGGCCGCAGATTCACCCGTGCCCGTCGTGGCAGCTGCTGGCGCAGCCAGTCCGTGGCGGCGGCATTGCCCTCGCTGGGAATGGCGATGCAGGCCAGTTCAACGGTGTAGGTGCGGTTGTGGTCGCCGATCTGCAGCAGCCTGCCACTGCGCACCTGCAGCACTTCGGCCGCTTCGGCGGCCCCTGGCCAGAACAACAGCAGGCCCACCAGGCCGGCCAACAGCAGCTTCAGCCCGGTGAAGCGGATCAGAGCTTCGCTCCGCAGTTGGGGCAGTAGAGGCTTGAACTGGCGGTGGTGTGGCTGCAGGCGCTGCATTGGCGGGTGGCATCGATGGCGAGCTCGGGATGGCTGGGCAGGCCCACCATCTGGGCATTGCTGGCCCCGGGCGGCACCATCGGATAGCAGTTTTCGTTGCGGCGCACCTTCACCTCCACGAACACCGGGCCGGGATGGGCCAGGGCCTCACTGAGCTGCTGCCGCAGATTGGCGCGCTCGCTGATTTGGATGCCCCGGACGCCAAAGGCCTCCGCCAAGGCAGGGAAATCGGGCATGCCGCCCATCATTTCCGAGGCGGAGTAGCGCTCGTCGTAGAAGCTCTCCTGCCACTGGCGCACCATGCCCTGCCAGCCGTTGTTGAGCACGACCACCTTGACCGGGAGGTGGTACTGGCTGAGGGTGCCGAGCTCCTGAATGTTCATCAGGATCGAGGCATCTCCAGCCACACAGATCACCTGCTCC
>CALJTZ010000466.1 GCA_937975655.1 uncultured Synechococcus sp.
GGTTGCCGCGTATCGAGATCTATACGAGATTCCCTCCCATCAGCCCAGTCCTGTGCACTCCCAACCTGCTCCAGGCAGCTTGCCGGCACCTGATTTTGGCGTTTTCCCCGCCACCTTGCAGGAGCTTGTGAACAATCGCATTCAGCTCAACCGCTTGTTGGGCCTCAGCAATCTCTATTACATCGATCCTGACGACCAGGAGATTCTCAGCGAGCTTTTGCAGCTTCGCGGTCAGTTGGTTGATGCCATTAACCGCTGTCCTGAAGCCCAGCTGGAACAGCTTTGGGCCACCGACCTCGGCGATCGCTACTGGGCCTTGGTGCGTTCTGGTGTTCAGAAGGAGCCCCTTGACGCAGCCGATGCAAGCCGCAAGCAAGTGGCATCTATAGCTCTCACGCCTTCTCTGGGCGGAGGTGGCTTCGGCAGCCCCGGTGCTCTCAATGCGTTCCTGGTGGCGATGCTCTACTACGTGCCAGGAACGATGCAAGTGGATCAGCCTCAGCAAAAGCTGCCCGCCTGGCTCTATGGCCCCTACGAGCAGATCTTCGCCCAGCCCCTTGCCGCCTAGTGCGGATTCTCTTCTCCCACACCAACTATCCGGCCCAGTTTCGCCGCCTTGTGCCTTCCCTTGTGGAGGAAGGGCACGATGTGGTGTTTCTTGCCCACAACCGCGAGTGGCATGCCCCGGCCGTTGAAGGCTTCAGCCTGATTCATTACAAGCCCCATCGCTCCGGTGGCTCGGCTGCCATCCATCCCTACCTGCGCCGCCTCGAGCAGGCCACCCTGGAAGGTCAGGCCTGCTATCGGGCCGCCATGCAGCTGGCGGAATCCGGCTGGACCCCGGACTGGATCATCAGCCATGTGGGCTATGGCAATGGCTTCTTCCTGAGTGATGCCTTCCCGCAGGCTCGCCGCATCGGCTTGTTCGAGTGGTACTACAACGCCTACGGCTCTGATGTGGATTTCCTCCAGCCCGGCCAGGTGGAGCCTGATCGTCAGCTGAAGCTGCGCTGCTGGAACGCCCAGGTGTTGCTCGAGCTGGCTGCCTGTGATCACTGCGTGACCCCCACCGCTTGGCAGCGCCAGCAGTTTCCGCCAAGCCTGCGCGATCGACTCACCGTGATTCATGAGGGGATCGATACGCAGCTCCTCGCCCAGCTGCGCCAGCAGCCTCTGCCTCGCCCTCCAGGTTTGCCCGACACCCCTGGCCTGGAGGTGCTCACCTATGTGAGTCGCTGCTTTGAGGAGTATCGGGGCTTTCCCCAGGCCATGCGGGCTATCGAGCTGCTGCTGCAGCGTCGACCCAACCTGCACGTGCTGATTGCTGGCCACGACGGAGTGGCCTATGGGGCCAGTCGCACCGATGGTCGCAGCTGGGGGCAGTGGGCCAGGCAGGAGTGCCAGCTCGATCCAGTCCGCACCCACTGGTTGGGGATGTTGCAGGATGAAGCCTATTGGCAGGTGCTGGCCCACAGCCAGGTTCATCTCTACCTCACGGTTCCGTTCGTGTTGAGTTGGAGTCTGCTGGAGGCCATGGCTGCAGGCTGTGCCCTTGTGGCCAGCGCAACCCCGCCGGTGCAGGAGGTGCTCCGCCATGGGGAATCAGCGCTCTTGGTTGATTTTTTTGATCCCGAGGCCCAAGCCCAAGCGATCGAGCAGCTCTTGGATCAGGCCCTGCTGCGCGAGCGCCTCGGCAACGCTGCCAGGAGCACAGCCCAGGCCTATGGCGCCCGCCAGGGCCTCTCCGCCTGGCGGGCACTCTTGGCTGTTCCAGATTCCTGACCTGGCACAGTTGCCCTTGGCTGTGAGCTGATGCTGCGGTATAACTACCCAAGCTGGGGCCTTGTCCCTGGCGCACACCGCCCCCATGGTGGGTGCGGTAGTGAGGAGACAACCCCCACCCACCACGCAAAAACGACTCAATGACGTCTTCCTACAACTCGATTGTTGGAACCGACACGGCCAACTCCATCATCGTTAACAGCACCACTGGAAACGATTCCGTTCAGGCTCTTGGTGGCAACGACACTATTATTGGTTCTGGCGGCAATGACATCGTTGACCTAGGAGCCGGTAACGACACCATTGGTTCCACTGGGGCCTACAGCCTTGGCACTGTTCTCGGCGGGTCCGGTAACGACACCATCAACTTGGCTGATGCTTTCATCTCCAGCCAAGCTGACGGAGGCGAGGACAATGACAGTATTTTCCTGAACGGTTCAAGTTCCACCTACTCCCTGTCCACCATCGGCGGTGGAGCCGGTGATGACACCCTCAGCTTCGCCAATGCCCTGCGGAGCTCAACCGTTTACGGCGGTTCGTCAACTGTTGGTTCTGCTGACGGCAATGACAGCCTGTTCGTTGTCGGCTCGATCACGGCCTCGTACCTCCAAGGTAATGGTGGCAATGACACCCTGAGCGTTTCCGCCGGTGTGGTCGGTGCTTCGAGCGTGCGCGGCGGGCAAGGTACGGACTATGTGTCCTCCACTAGTTCCGTCACGGCTTCATTCCTATCCGGTGACCTTGGCTCAGACACCTTGGTTCTGACGGCTGGTGCTATCAACTCCAGCATCTACGGCGGTAGCCTCACCGATACAACCGGTGACGCCGCTGACAGCATTGTTTTCAGTGGTGGCGCGACCTCGTCCTTCATTCAGGGCAACGCTGGTAACGATACCTTCTCCTTCACTGCAATTACCAACAATTCCAGTGCTAGGGGCGGTCGAGATAATGACAACTTCGTCATCTCTAATGGTGTCTCGAGCTCCTTTGTTTCTGGTGATCTTGGGTCTGACACTCTCACCATCAGTGCCGGTCTTACTCTGTTGAGTTCGGTCTATGGTGGCAGTATCGATGACACCACTGCAGATTCCGCTGACTCCCTCTCAATTACAGCTGGAGCTCAGCAAACGCTTATCCAGGGTAACGGTGGAGCTGACACCCTGAACTTTGCGGGGGGCTTCTCTCAGTCAACCGCCTTCGGTGGTGCTGCGGCAGACCTGATCTCTTCCACCTCTGGAATTACCCAATCGCTGCTTCGTGGCGATGCTGGCAACGACACCTTGGTGATTGGCTCTGCTGCCACATTTATCAGCCAGTCCACCGTCTTTGGTGGTGGATCTGCTTCTGACACAGCTTCTGGAGATGACAGCCTAGCCATCTTTGGTGCCCTCTCCAACTCGTCTGTCTATGGCGCTTCTGGAGCAGACACTCTGTACATCAGCTCTACTGCTGCTGCCGTCAACGGTGCTTATCTGGCTGGTACCGGTAACGATTCGCTGGTCATCAACTCCATTAACGGATCTTCCGTCTTTGGCGGCGCTTCTGCTGGCGATACAACCGGTGGTGCCGACACCCTTGCCTTTGGTGGCAACGCAACAGGCGCCTATGTGGCGGCTGGTTCAAGTGCCAATGGCGCCTACTTCTTCGGCAATGATGGCACCATCAGGACCACCACTTTGGTGGGTGGTGATTCGGCTGATACATTCACCTTCTCGAATGGTTTCACCGGCGGCAACCTGATTCAGGCCAACGGTGGTAATGATACGTTGACCTTCTCGGGTGGTTTCAGCTCTTCCAAGCTTGATGCCGGCTCGGGTACCAACCTGGTTTCCTTCGGGGCCGGTGGTGTGTTGAACGGTTCCTTGACTGGAGGCTCCGGTAACGATTCCTTCGTGTTTGGCACTGCATTCTCCGCTGCCACTAACACTGCTGGGATCAATTACTTCTATCAGGGCGGTACCGACTCCTTCGCCTTCGCGAGTACTAACACAACCGCCTCTACCTCACAGATCAACTTCTACTACGATTCTGCTACTTATACCAACGTCACTACCGCGGCTGTTTCCACTACCCAGGTGAGTGTTAGCAACGGTTCTACAACCCTTGCTACGTTCTCTAACGTGCAGACCGGTCTTATCGTGCTCCAAGCCAGCACTGCTTCTGCGATCTCCGCAGTCTTCAGCTGAGCCTGACGTGAGCCCTCCTCAGGGCTCTCCTAGAATCCCCCTGCATGCAGGGGGATTTTTTTTGTTCTCAACCTTGCTCGCCTGGCCCGATCAGCTCCAAGATCCTGCCTGGCAGGATCCCCGTAGCCTCATCTGTCTCGCCACCCTCATCCGTCTGCAGCGCTTTGCGGAGGCGGAGGCCACAATTTTGGCGGGGTTGGCGGGCGCGCAGGCCACATCTCTGGAGCGCCAGTACAGGATGTTGTTGGTGGTGCTCAGGCTCTATCAGCGCCAGATCGATGCTGCGGCTGAACAGCTGGTACTGCTCGCTGATGATCGCTCCGCAGAAGGGCGCTTTCTGCAGGTGCAGCTCTGGCTTGAGCAGCAGCAATCGGAGCCCCTCGAGCGGCTCCCAGGCACGTGGTGGGATGGCGAGTCCCAGTTCTTGCCTCTTGCGGTGAGCCATGTGGCATGGCTACTCCAGGTCGGCCGGCATGCGGAGGCGGAGCAGCGGATGGCAGGGATACAGCGGCCCCATTGTTTGGAGCTGGTGCGGTTTCAGGCGCGTCTCTGTGTTCCTCGAGGTGATTATCAGCAGGCTGTGGACTTGCTCTTGTCTGCAGCACGGCGTTTCCCTCAGCACCGCGGCCTCCAGGCAGAAACAGCCTCCCTGCTGATTGATGCCCGCTCTCGCGAGCACACGATCCCCTTTCTGCGTCAGGCCCTGGAGCACCACGGTGACCTTCCTGATTTCATGGAGTCTGTGGCGCGCGTGAAGCTCTTGCAACGTGAGCCTGCACAGGCACGCCGCTGCGCTTTGCAGCAGCAGGTGTTTGCATCTGTGCATCCAATGCCCTGCAATCCAGCCGGTGTGGTGGTGGCTTACGAACAAACGGGTTATTCGCATTGGATGCCCTATCTGCATCCCTATCTGCAAAATCAGCCCGTGCAAACTTCGGCTGTTCAGCACAATCTCTGCTTGTACCTGGCATCCACTGAGGCGCCTGGCACCCAGAGCCATGTGGTTAGGCAGGTGGAACGCTTAACCGAGTTGCCTGAGTTCTGCAGCCATGCCCAAGCAGGCCCGCCCCCGAGGCCTGCCCTGCTGGCAGAGGCGCGGGCTCCGCTTACGGTGGCCTGGCTCACGGGGGATCTAGGCCACCACCCCGTATCCCGTTTCTTGTTGGGTTTTTTACAAGCTGGCTCGGCCCGGTTTGCACATCGCCACCTTCTTGTAGATCTCAAGGATCATGCCAGCGAGTCTGTCGCTGATCGCTTTGATGGGATCCCTGGTTTGCAGCGGCTCAACGTGGGCAATCTGCCTCCTGATCAGAAATTGGCTGCCATCCGCGAGCAACAGGTCCATGTGGCCATCGATCTCTCCGGTTGGACGGATGGCAATTTTGTTACTGGTTTCATGGCGCGGATGGCCCCAGTGCAGATCAACTACCTCGGCTATTTCGCTTCCACAGGCATCCCTGCCATGGACGCCTGGCTAGGCGATGCCCAGCTGTTTCCCACGCCTATGCGCGAGTGGCACAGTGAGCAAATCGCACGCCTGTCCCGTTGTTTCATTGCCTGGCAACCGCCCCAGATTCTGCCCGAGGCCACAGCCCAGATTGCCGATGCACCACGGGCTTGTGGCATCCGCTTTGGCAGTTTTAATCACAATCGCAAACTCTCCGATCCGACACTGCGTCTCTGGGGCCGAATCCTCCAGTACATTCCCGATGCACAGCTGGTGCTGAAGGCCAATCAGATAGGGGATGAGGCTACCCAGGTGTTGCTGCGCCGGCGTATGCAGCGGCAGGGTCTCGACCAGATCGGAAGAGCGTCGTGTAGGGAAAGAGTGTCTTC
>CALJTZ010000467.1 GCA_937975655.1 uncultured Synechococcus sp.
TCTGGGAGCCGCTGCCGAAGCCGGGCACAAAGATGCCGCCGATGATCTGAACGAACATCGCGATCACCAGACCGAGGATGCCCAGGCCCACCACGCCGCTGAGGGCCTGGCCGACGCTGTCGCTCATGCGGCGACCCATCACCGAGGCCGCCACGAAGGTGACGCCGGTGGCCAGGGCGGCGGTACCGATGGCGCCGATGCCGGCGGTACCGATGGCCATGGCCACGATGCCGCTCAGGGTGAAACCGGTGAGCAGGCTGTAGGCGGTGAGCAGCGGCAGAGCCGTGCCGTTATTGCCCTTCATGGCCACGTTCTGGGCCACGAAGAAGAGGATGAAGTTGCCGATCAAGGCCACCCAGAACAGCGGCATGAACAGGGCCGGGCTGCTGGCCATCAGGGCCAGGCCACCCATCACGCCTCCGGCGGTGAGCACCATGCCGCCACCCACATAGGGCAGGGCCTTGTTCACCACATTGGGCCCCACAAGCGCGCTGGATTGCGCCTCGCGGATGGCCTCCTGGAAATTGCTGCTGGCCGGCATGGCACAGGGGGATCACTGCATTCATCCTGCCAGCGCTGGCCAGGTTGCGACGGTGGTTCCTGTGCGGATCCCCCTATCTGTTGCGTTGGGGCAGGGCGTTGGGCCGTTAGGGCGGTGGCGGTGGAATCTCCGGATCGTGGCGCCCGCTTCAGGCGTGATCGCCTGGCTCAGGTTGCGATCCCGGCCAGAGCCGCACACTCACCACGGCAACCCCTGTGCCGATGCAGGATTCAAGGAAGCGAAGCAGCGCATTGAGGCCCTGGCTCAGCTTGGGATCCAGGCTGCCGGTGACCATCACCACGATCACGGTGATGGCCGCCAAGCGGCCATGGCTCGGGATGTTCACGGCAGTGCAGAGCAGCACCGTGGCGAAGATCGCCAGGGCCATGCCGAGCGGGTGAAAGGGCAGCAGGGTGAGGTAGACCGCGCTGGTGATGGCGCCGATCGCCGATCCCAGGATGCGCAGCGATGCCGAGGAGGTTGTGTCCCGGCGGGTGGCCTGGGTGACCACGATCGCGGAGATCGCCGACCAGAGTCCGCCGATCTTGGGTAGGTAGCCGGGAAACAGGCTGGTGAACCAGAAGCCGATCAGGTAGGCCACCAGGGCCGCCACGGCGATTTCTGCGGGAATGCGCAGTCGCTCAGTACTGGTCATGGTTGTTGGCGGCTGTGCGGCCCATCGAATCGCTTCTTGCTAACGGGTGCCAGCCTGTTGGCATCCCGGTTCGCATAGGCGTTCACCAGCCGCTGCACCAGCGGATGGCGCACCACATCGGCGGCGGTGAGGCGGCAGATCGCCACGCCCTCCACCCCCTCCAGCACCTCGGCCGCCTCGATCAAGCCGCTGAGCTGGCCGGGGGGCAGGTCGATCTGGGTGGGGTCGCCCGTCACCACCATGCGCGAGTTCTCCCCCAGCCGGGTGAGCACCATGCGCATCTGGGCGGTGGTGGTGTTCTGGGCTTCGTCGAGGATCACAAAGGCATCCGCCAGGGTGCGGCCACGCATGTAGGCCAGCGGCGCCACCTCGATCACGTTCTTTTCCAGCAGAGCGGCCGTGCGCTCCTGGCCCAGCAGGGCATGGAGGGCGTCGTAGAGGGGGCGCAGATAGGGATCCACCTTCTGCTGCAGATCACCGGGCAGAAAGCCCAGCCGCTCGCCGGCTTCCACCGCCGGGCGGGTCAGGATCAGCCGCTCCACCTTGCGTTCCTGCAGCATGCGCACGGCCTGCACGGTGGCGAGGAAGGTCTTACCGGTGCCGGCGGGGCCCAGGGCGAGGGTGAGATCGTGGCGCTCGATCGCCTCCACGTAGCTCTTCTGCTTGAGGGTGCGTGGGCGCAGCAGCTTGCCGCTCTGGCTGCGGGCCAGCACCTGTTTGCCGAGCTGTTGGTGCTCCTGACCGCGGCCGGTATCGAGGGCGCTGAGGGCCGTTTGCACGTCCACCTGGCTCAGGCTCTGCCCCTCCTGCCAGAGAGGCCTTAACAGCTCCACCAGCCCGGCAGCCCGCTCCAGCTGACTGGGACGGCCCCGCAGCTGCAATGACAAACCCCGCAACACCAGGGAGGCGCCAGTCAGGGCTTCCAGGCGATGCAGGGTTGATTCAGCATCCCCGGCCAGGGCCATGGCGGCATCCTGATCGGGGAGGTCAATGGAGAAGGTCTGGAGGGTGTCAGCCCCGGACATGGGGCGGAGCCTCAGGCTTCAGCGGCGTCTTCGGCGGGGGCGGCAGCAGCAGCAGCGGCGGCTTCTGCAGCGGCAGCAGCCTCGGCGGCCTTGGCCTCAGCGGCTTCCTTGGCGGCCTGCTTGGCAGCAGCTTCGCGGGCGGCAGCCTGCTTGGCCTGGCCCACGATCACGGAAGCGCGCACCTTTTTCTCCACCAAGCCGCCCTTCTCGAGCAGGCTCAGCACGGAATCGGTGGGTTGGGCACCCTGCTCCAGCCGAGCGCGGATGGCCTCAGCGTTGAGGCGGGCCTCCTTGGTGCGGGGGTTGTAGAAGCCCAGCTCCTCGAGGGGGCGGCCGTCACGACGGGACGTGCTGTTGGTGGCCACGAGACGGAAGCTCGCTTCCCGCTTCTTACCGAACCGCTTCAGGCGGAGCTTGATCATCGTGGCCTTGCCTTGCTGACTGGATAAAAGGGCGGAATCCGTAGGCGGAATCGCGCACCAAACAACAACAATACCCTGCGGGGTGGTTGGCCTCAGAGCTGCCCAAATCCCTTGCGCTTCTTGGCGGGTTTGGGGGGCTTGCCCATGCCGCCCATGCCGCCAGCGGGCATGCCGCCGGGGAATCCCCCCATGCCGGGGAAGCCACCACCCATGCCGGGCATTCCTGGCATCCCAGGCATTCCAGGCATGCCGCCCCGGGTCATCTGTTGCATAAACCCGCGCATCTTCTGGAAGTCGGCCAGCACCTTGTCCACATCGGCGGGGCTGTGGCCGCAGCCCCCGGCGATGCGACGCCGCCGTGAGGGCTGGGAGGCCAGCAGTTCCGGCTGCTGCCGCTCGGCCTCCGTCATTGAGCCGATCATCGCCTCGATCTTCTTGAGCTGCTCTTCGCCCTGCTTGAGCATGCCGTCGTCGATCTTGTTCATCCCGGGGATCAGCTTCATCAGGCCGCCCAAGGAGCCCATGCGCTTGATCAGGCGCATCTGCTGCAGGAAGTCGGAGAAGTCGAAGCTGGCTTCTTGGAGCTTCTGCTGCATGCGGGCCACATCGGCCAGCTCCACCTCCTTCTGGGCCTTCTCCACCAGGGTGAGCACGTCGCCCATGCCCAGGATGCGGCTGGCCATCCGCTCGGGGTGGAAGGGCTGTAGCGCCTCCACCTTCTCGCCGGTGCCGATGAACTTGATCGGCGCGCCGCTCACCTTGCGGATCGAGAGGGCGGCGCCGCCGCGGGAGTCGCCGTCGAGCTTGGTGAGCACGGCGCCGGTGATGCCCACCTGCTCGTGGAAGGCACGGGTCAGTTCGGCCGCTTCCTGGCCGATCATCGAATCGACGACCAGCAGCACCTCGTCGGGCTGGGCGGCCTGCCTGATCCGCACCATCTCCTGCATCATCGCCGTGTCGATCTGCAGGCGGCCGGCGGTGTCGATCAGCACCGTGTCGAAGCCTTCGGCCCTGGCCTTTTCGATGCCGGCGGCGGCGATGTCTTCCGGCTTGGCCTCAGCCCCCAGGCTGAACACC
>CALJTZ010000468.1 GCA_937975655.1 uncultured Synechococcus sp.
GCAACGACGAGCGGGAGCAGACCCTCAACCAGCTGCTCACCGAGATGGATGGCTTTGAGGAGAACTCTGGCGTGATCCTGCTGGCGGCCACCAACCGCCCCGATGTGCTCGATACGGCGTTGATGCGACCCGGCCGTTTTGACCGCCAGATCCACGTGGACCTGCCCGATCGCCGGGGCCGGGAAGCCATCCTTTCCGTGCATGCCCGCAGCCGTCCCCTCGGTCCCGAGGTGTCCCTGGCCGATTGGGCTAGCCGCACCCCGGGCTTTTCCGGGGCGGACCTCTCCAACCTGCTGAATGAGGCGGCGATCCTCACGGCCCGCCGCGACCGGCACACCATCGACGACCAGGCCCTCAGCGATGCCCTCGAGCGCATCACCATGGGCCTCACGGCGGCCCCCCTGCAGGACAGCGCTAAAAAACGCCTGATCGCCTACCACGAGGTGGGCCACGCCCTGCTCACCACCCTGCTGCCCGCAGCCGACAAGCTCGACAAGGTGACGCTGCTTCCCAGGGCCGGTGGCATCGGCGGTTTTGCCCGCACCATGCCCGATGAGGAGGTGTTGGACTCAGGCCTGATCAGCAAGGCCTACCTGCGGGCCCGCATGGTGGTGGCGATGGGTGGTCGGGCGGCGGAGCTGGTGGTGTTCGGTCCCAGTGAGGTGACCCAGGGTGCCTCCAGTGATCTGGAGATGGTGTCGCGGATCTCCCGCGAGATGGTGACCCGCTACGGCTTTTCCTCTTTGGGGCCTGTGGCCCTGGAAGCCGATGGCGGCGAGGTGTTTCTCGGCCGTGATTGGTTGCGCTCCGAGCCTCACTACTCCCGCGAAACCGGCAATCGCATCGATCAGCAGGTGCGGCAGTTGGCCACCGCCGCTTTGGATCAGGCCGTGGGGCTGCTACGCCCCCGCCGCAAGCTCATGGATGAGCTGGTGAACATGCTGATCGAGAAGGAAACCATCGAGGGCGAGGAGTTCCAGGCAGTGGTGGAGCGCCATGGGGGCTCCCTCGATGGCCAAGCCCTAGGTGAACCGAATATCCAGGCTGCGTAGCTGGGTGTGAAGGCCGGCGTCCTGGATGGGTAGCAGCAGGGCTGTGCGGCCGCTCTCGTTGGCATGGGCATGCCAGTGGCCAGGCGGTGTAATGAAGGCACCACCGGCCTCCCAGTCGATCCGCAGGGGATCGCGAATCGTTCCGTCGGGATTCAACTCGGTGCCCACGAGGGTGTAGCAACCGGGATCGCAGTCCACAATCAGATCGAGCGCCACCGATTGATGGCGATGGGCGGCCTGGGTAGCTCCGGCCGGCACCATGCCGAACATGGCCCAGAGCACGTGGGTCACGGTGCGGGTGGACGGCAAATCGCGGTTGGCCAGCAGCAGGCTGAGCCGGTTGCTCTTGGCGCTGCTGGGGTCGGCGGCGAGGGCCTCCAGTTCGGCGAGCAACCAGGCGCCTGGGTAGTGGGTGGCTTCGAAGCGGGGCTGGCTGGGCTGCACGCCCAGGTACTGCAGCAGGGGCGCATCGTTCACCCAATAAAGAACACTGGTGGTGTCGGCCTCCAGTAGCGGAGCGGCCCCTGCGGGCAACACGAACAGATCGCCGGTTTTCCAGGCGAGGTTCACGGCAGGGCTGGTCGCTTCGGCGCCGCGCTCGCAGCGGCCCTGGCCCGACATCACGTAGAAGAGAGAGCTGGTAGCTGGGGCCGCTGCCTTCACCCCCTCACCGGCCTCGATCCGCAGGAAATGGGCCGCCAGGGCAGGGCTTGTGGCGGGGCCGCTGATCCCCAGCTCTCCACTGAGATCCAGGGGAATCACAGCGCTGGGACCACTGGCATGCAGCTCCGGCCCCCACTGGCGATAGGGGATCGGCTCGGTGAGGCCACGCCGCACCGGATTGGCCGCCTGGCGGTAATCGAACACCAAGGCCTTGCTGCCTGCGGGAGCAGTAGGCACTGAGGAGGCTTCAGGGCGGTTGGCCATGGCTGCTGCACGGTCCTGCGCTGGAGTCATCGCGTCACCCCCTGGATTGAGATCACCCTATTGAGCCGCCCCCCTGATCTGGCCACTGCGGCAATGGCTACAGGGCCGGGGTCGCGGCTCAGCCGCCGGCGACGGCTGGAACGATGCTTACCTCATCGCCATCGCTGAGGGCGGTTGCCTGGTTGTCCAGAAAGCGGATGTCCTCGCTATTCACATAGACGTTCAGGAAGCGGCGCAACTTGCCAACTTCATCGCAGAGGCGGCCCTTGATCCCCGGGTAGCGACCTTCCAGCGCATCGATCAGGGCGTCCACGCTGGTGGCGTCTAGGTCGACACTGGCCTCATCGTTGGTGAATTTTTGCAGGGGGGTGGGAATCAGAACCTGAACGGCCATGGCTTGTGGGAGATGTGAATAGAGGGTCGACGTTGGGGCTGCGGCGATGGCGCGCTGGGTCAGCGTTTGAGGCCTGCCTGTGCCTGCTGCCAGGCGGCATTGAAACTGTCCAGTTGGGCTTCGATGGTGTAGGGCGCGCCGATGGAATCAACAATGGCCTCAGTGGTTTTGAGGCCGTTGCCGGTGATGTAGGCCACGGTGCTCTCTTCGGGGTTGATCTTGCCCTGTTCCACCAGCTTCTTGAGCACCGCGATGGTGGTGCCACCGGCGGTTTCGGTGAACACGCCCTCGGTTTCAGCCAAGAGCTTGATGCCCTCGATGATTTCCGTGTCATTCACGGCCGCGATGTTGCCCTTGGTTTTGTTGGCAATGTCGATGGCGTAGGGGCCATCCGCCGGATTGCCGATGGCAATCGACTTGGCGATGGTGTTGGGTTTCACCGGAGTGATGAAGTCCCGGCCTTCGGCGAAGGCCTGGGCGATCGGGGAGCAGCCCTCGGCTTGGGCACCGCTGAAGCGCACGGGCTTCTCGTCCACCAGCCCCACTTTGATGAACTCGTCAAAACCCTTGCGGATCTTGGTGAACAGGGAACCGGAGGCGAGCGGCGCCACGATGTGGTCGGGCAGTTGCCAGCCCAGCTGCTCGATCACCTCGTAGCCCAGGGTTTTGGATCCTTCCGAGTAATAGGGGCGAAGGTTGATGTTCACGAAGCCCCAGCCATAGGTGTTCGCCACTTCCGAGCACAGGCGATTCACCTGGTCGTAGTTGCCCTTCACCGCCATCAGGGTGGGGTTGTAGATCAGGGTGCCCAGCACCTTGCCCAGTTCCAGATCGCTGGGGATGAACACACAGCAATCGAGGCCGGCATGGGCGGCGATGGCTGCGGTGGAGTTGGCCAGGTTGCCGGTGGAGGCGCAGCTCACCGTGGTGAATCCCAGCTCACGGGCGCGGGTGAGGGCCACTGACACCACCCGGTCCTTGAAGGACAGCGTCGGCATGTTGACGCCGTCATTCTTGATGTAAAGGCTTTTGAGCCCCAGGCGCTTCGCCAGGTTGTTGGCCTTGAGCAGGGGCGTGAATCCCGTGCCCACATCAATCGGATCGCCCTCGATCGGCAGAAACTCGCGGTAGCGCCAGATCGAGGCGGGGCCAGCTTCGATCGTGGCGCGGCTCACCCGGTTGCGGATGGCTTCGTAGTCGTAAACGACTTCCAGCGGTCCGAAGCAGACGTCTTCGCAAACGTGACGGGCGCCAGCTTCATAGGGATGGCCGCATTCCTTGCAGCGCAGGCCCGTGAAGGTGGAACGAGAGAGTGTGGCCGTCACGATCACGCCCTGGAGGTTGAAAGGAAACTAGCAGCGCCGGCGGGGGTGGCCATGATTGCCCGATGCCGGAGGTCGGGTATTGGTGGATGGCTGTTGTGGCTTGACTTCTGTGGCTGCCGAGGCTTGACCTCCGGGGGTGGCTGCCTAGCCTCGCTGGGTGACTGGTCCCGCTCCGCGTTCCTCCGCAAACCCCATCACCGGCTGGCTGCGGGTGGTTGGGGTTTTGGCTCTGTTGCTGGGGGCGCTGGTGCTGCTGCCACGGCTGGGGATCGAGCGCCAGTGGTTTGCCCAGTTCGGGGCCGAATCCGTGGTGATGCGCCGCTGGTTCCTCCAGGTGCTGGCCTTTGTGGTGGTGATGGGCCTCGGGGTTCCCCTCCAGCTGCAGCAGTTGAGCCGCTGCTGGCGGCTGCGCCAGGAGGCCGCGCGCAAGCTTCTGCCTGAGGCTCCGCTGGTGGTGCTTGGACCACGCCTGCTGTCCGCAGTGCTGGTGGGCCTGCTGGTGCTGCTGGCCGCGGGCCTCACCTATCTCATGGTGCAGGCCAAAGATCTGATCGCTGCACCGTTCAGTGGCCAGGTGATCACCGGAATTCCGGTGCTGGCGGATCTGCCCCCCTGGCTGGTGCTCGGCCTTGGGGCTGCCCTGCTGCTGCCCCTGGTGCTCTGGCCGCTCACCACGTTGCGGATCACCCTGGCGGCGGCCCTGGCGGGATCTGCCACGGCCCTGGCCCGGGGCTGGAGCCTCTGGTTGCCGGCCCTCCTGGCGGTTCCCTTTGGCGAGCAAGATCCCATCACCGGGTTCGACCTCAGCTTCACGGTGCTGCAGCTGCCCGCGCTGCACCTGCTGGTGAGTGTGGTGATGGCCCAGGCGATCGTGGGTCTGGCCGGTTGCCTCTGGCTCACCTTCAGCGAGGGCACGAGCCTCTCCGATCTGCGCTTTCCCGGCCTCAGCCGCCAGCAGCAGCGGGTGCTGCAGCCCCAGTTGGCGGTGCTGGCCCTGATGGCGGCCCTCAGCAACACCCTGGCCCCCTTCGACCTGATGGTGCAGGGCAGCGGGGTGGCCGCTGGTGCGGGTTTTGTCGACCTGCACGTGCGCCTGCCCCTGCGGCTTCTGCTGGCGGCCTTGCTGCTACTCACGGGCCTGGGGTTACTGGTTCCCCTCCCCCGCAACTGGCTCAGGCGCGGTGCCTTGATTCCGCTGGCCCTCACGGCTCTGGCGGTGCCGATTGCCGAGTGGATCGTGGCCCCCCTGGTGCAGCGCATCTGGGTACAACCGCGGGAGCTGGCGGTGGAGATGCCCTACCTGCGCCGGTCCATTGATGCCACCCGCCGGGCCTTCGGCCTCGAGACGGTGAAGCAGTTGGTGTTGGAGCCCCGCCAGACGCTCACCTCCGAGGACCTGGCGGCCGCTCCTGGAACCCTCAGCAACATCCGCCTATGGGATAGCAAGCCCCTACTGGAGGCCAACCGTCAGCTGCAGCAGCTGCGGCTCTACTACCGGTTCTCTTCGGCGGCGGTGGATCGCTACCCCCTGAGTGCCGATCCGGCACGGCAGGGCTCCCAGCAGGTGTTGATCGCTGCTCGCGAACTCGATACAGGGGCTCTGCCCCAGGACTCCCGCACCTGGTTGAACCGCCATCTGGTGTTCACCCACGGCTATGGCTTCACGGTCTCCACCGTGAATGCCTTTGGGCCAGACGGCCTGCCACTTTATTTCGTCAAGGATCTGGGTCGCGGCAGCAAGGTTCAGGGCATTCCGCAACTCGGACTCCAGACGGATTCAGTTCGCAAGGCTCTGCCGGTGGGCTTGCCGCGGCTCTACTTCGGCTCGGCCAAATCTTCCTATGTGATTGCCCCCACCGAGGTGCGGGAGTTTGACTATCCCGAGGGCGAGCTCAATCTCTATTCCCACTACACCGGCCAGGGGGAGGTGCCGATCCATGGGCCCCTCGATCGGCTCATGGCCGCCGCCTACCTTCCGGAACCGCGGCTCCTGTTCACCGGTTCGTTAACCCCGTCCTCGCGACTGCTGCTGCGTCGCCAGGTGAACGAGCGACTCAAGGCCCTGGTGCCGTTCCTGCGCTTTGAGAGCCAGCCCTATCTGGTTACCGCCAGGGTGGCGAACACCCCTGGTTACGACGCCGATAACCATCAGTATTGGATGCTGGATGGCTTCACCGTGAGCCGCAGTTACCCCTATTCCGATTCCAATCCCTCTGGGATTCGCTACTTCCGCAACCCGGTGAAAGTGGTTGTGGATGCCTACAGCGGACAGGTGTGGCTGTATGTGAGTGACCCCAGCGACCCGATCCTGCGCACCTGGCAACGGGCCTTCCCGGAGTTGTTCCGTCCCCTCTCCGCCATGCCAAAGGCCCTGCTGGGCCATATCCAGGTGCCCCAGAGCCAGTTCCAGGTTCAGGCCGAGCGGCTGCTGCGCTACCACGTCACTGATGTCCGCACCTTCTACAACGGGGATGATGTGTGGTCCATCCCCCTCGAGATCTACGGCTCTGCCAACACTCCGGTGCGCCCCTATCACGTGACTGTGCAGTTGCCCGGCGAAACCAAGCCCGAGTTTGTGTTGCTGCTGCCGTTCTCACCGCTGAAACGGCCCAACATGGTGGGATGGTTGGCGGTGCGTAACGACCCCCCCCATT
>CALJTZ010000469.1 GCA_937975655.1 uncultured Synechococcus sp.
GGTCATCGTGAGCAGGTGGGGCTGAAGCCCCTTATCCAGTAGCCGATTGCGCTGGGCCACACCGAAGCGGTGCTGCTCGTCCACCACCACCAGACCCAGGCGGGCGAACTGCACCGGATCCTCCAGCAGGGCGTGGGTACCCACGAGCATCTTGAGGTTGCCCTGGGCCAGGTCTGCCAGCAGCTCCCGCCGCCGCCGGGCTGGCGTGGATCCCGTGAGCAGGGCGCAGGTGACATGCAGCTGCGGCAGCCACTCACACAGCTTCTGGTAGTGCTGCTCCGCCAGCACCTCGGTGGGGGCCATCAGCGCTCCCTGACAGCCCGCATCGATGGCGGTGAGGAGTGAGGCGATGGCCACCACGGTTTTGCCGCTGCCCACGTCCCCCTGCACCAGGCGGGCCATGGGCTGCTCGCCCGCCAGATCCGATCGGATCTCGGCCAGAACCCGCTGCTGTGCCCCGGTGAGGGGGAATGGCAGCAGGTCCAGAAAATCGGCCACCAGGCTGCTGGAGCCAGGGGCGGTGGGCAGGGCCAGCGGGGGTGCCGGCCGGGTGGTGAGCTCCCGGCGACGCTGCAGCAGGCCCAGCTGCAGCAGCAGGAATTCGTCAAACACCAGCCGCCGCCGTGCCGCGCTGAGGGAGTCCTGATTTCGGGGCTGATGGATCTGGGCTAGGGCCAGGGGCAGGGCCATCAGGCCCTCCAGCTCCAGCAGCGCTGGCGGCAGGTGATCGCCCCAATCCAGGGCCGCCATCACCACCGGCTCCACGGCGGACCGCACCTTCTCGGCGCTGAGGCCCTCAGTGAGTCCGTACACCGGCAACAAGCGGCCGATGTCCCGGCTCTGCAGGGGAGCGTTGGGGCTCTCCAGCACCTCCATCAGGGGGTCCTGAAACACCGGTCCGTAGGGCGTTTCCTTCACCAGGCCACTCACCGCCACGGTGGCGCCCGGGGGATACAGACGCTGCTGCCCCTTCAACCAGCCAGGCGAACTGAACCGCTTGCCAGCAAAGAACTTCGACACGCGGAGCCTGCCTGTTACATCCTGCAGCTGCAGCTCCAGGATCGAGAGATTGGGATTCCGCGGACTGGTGAAGCTGTTGGTGCGGCGCACGGTGGCCACGATCGTGGCAGTGCTGCCAGGTACCAGCGCCGCAATCCGCACGAGATTGGCGTAGTCGAGGTAGTCGCGCGGGTAGTAGCGCAGCAGATCTGCCGCCACAAACAGACCCAGCACGGCAAATTTCTCGGCCGTCTTCGGACCCACCCCCCGGATCTGCCCCAGGGGGGTGTCCGGTTGGATGCGCTGAACAACGGCCGGGGTCTGAACCAACCGCAACCGCGGGGGTGCCACCGGCAACACAGGCTGCTGGGAGCGGTGCAGCTCGTGCAAGAGCTGCCGACTGCGTCGGACCAGAGTCTGGCGCCTGCCCAGGCTCTGCTCGGGGTAGGCATCAAAGGCCCCGGCTAGCTCCACCAGGGCCTGGCCCTGGGGTGGGTTGACGCTCCCGGGATGCTGACGCAACTCCCGCGCCAGAAAGGCATGAAAGCGCTCGCGCCGCCCCTGGAGATTCTCAAAACCGCGGTCGGCCTCCAGCTGCAGGGCCTGCTGCAAGGGGCGCAGCCAGGCCTCCAGCGCTAGGGCCGGTCCGCCGGGTTCTGGGGTTGGGCACTGTCCTGCAACCACTGCTGCTCCGCCTCGAGGGCCGAAACCCGGCGCTGCCAGTAGCGGTAGCGCTCGGCCATTGTGCGCAATTGGCGCCGGCGTTGCTCGAGCCGCTTGCGACAGGTGCGCAATTTCGGTTGCTGAAATTCCAGATCGCCGCTGCGCACCAACAGCGACAGCACTTCCGCTGGAGCCGTGCCGGAGGCCGCTGCCGGGATGGGCAGGGGCAGGCGCAGCAGGTTCATGGGGGCTGGCAGCACCTCCACCTGGCCCTGGAGCACCGCATCCAGCAAGTTCAGGGGCAGCAATCCCTGAGCTAGGCCGGAGCGCATCAGTTCCACGTTCACGGCGTGGGAGAGGTTGCGCAGACGGCGGCTGAGGGCCTGGTCCAGGTGAGCCCACCAGCGCAGCTGCAGCAGCGGATCGCGGGGGAGCTGGGTGCCGGTCACGGCCTGGTCGTTGGCGGGGAGTTCGGGCTGCACCGCCAGCGCCAGTGGCAGGGATGCCTCCGCCAATCCCGGAGGTCGTTCCGGCGTGTCGGGGGCGGCGGGCCTGGGCTCCTGGCCCAGGCCCTCAGCGGCCATGGCAAACAGCGATTGCAGCAGCTCCAGCTCCTCGCCCCTTGGCGGGTTGGGAGGGGTGTCCTCGCGGTCGGGGGGTGTGCGGTTCACCCCGGCCAGGCCAGGCAATCCGGCCTCAAACAGATCAGCGGAGAGGGGCAGATCCAAGCCAAGGGTGATGGAACCCTGGGGGGCGGCTGGCTCAGAAGCCATGGCTGAAGCAGGGTCCGGGGGCTCGGGGTCTTGATCCGCCACGAGGGCATCGATCAGGCGCTGCCGCTGGCCACGCTGACGCTGCTGCTCACGGCGCTGCTGCTGCGCCGCAAGCCCCATCAGTTGCTCCACGGTGAGCAGGGTGCAGCAACGCTGCACCAGACCCTGAAGGCGCTGCTGCAGGGCCATGCGGCGTTCGCCGGACAGCTGCCCATAGCGCTCTGGTACCACCTGGGTAGCCAGATGAAAACAGGCCTGCTGCACGGCATGCAGCAGGCCCTCACGGAGCACCTGGAGGTAGAGAGCCAGCTCGCGATACAGACCGGGCGCCAACTGCTCCTGCCGCTCCAGCAGCAGGGCGAGCTGACGATTGGCCTCAATCAGGGGGCTGGCGTTGGGATCCAAGGCCAGGATCAGGCCGCCTGCATGGCAGCCACTTCAGCGGCGAAGTCCAGCTTCTCCACTTCAATGCCTTCACCCAGGTTGAAACGCACGAAGCGACGCACCTGGATGTTCTCACCCACCTTGCCAGCCACCTGCTTCACCATCTCACCCACAGTGATGGAGGTGTCCTTGATGAAGGCCTGATCCATCAGAGCCAGTTCCTTGAGGCGCTTGCCGATGCGGCCCTCAACGATCTTCACCTTCATCTGGTCAGGCTTGCCGGCCAGATCGTCACGACCCATCTCGATGGATTTCTCACGCTCGGAGACATCGGCGGGGATATCCGCGACGTTCACAAACTCGACACCGGGGCAGGCGGCGATCTGCATGGCCACGTTGCGGAGCAGCTCCTGGAACACCTCGCCGCGGGCGACGAAGTCGGTCTCGCAGTTCACTTCCACCAGCACACCCACGCGGGCGCCGGTGTGGATGTAGCTGCCGATGGCACCTTCAGCGGCCGTACGCCCGGACTTCTTCTCGGCAGTGGCGATGCCCTTCTGGCGCAGCCACTCAACGGCTTTGTCGGCATCGCCGGCGCACTCTGCGAGGGCCTTCTTGCAATCCATCATGCCTGCGCCGGTCTTGTCGCGCAGTTCTTTAACGAGCTTGGCGGAAATCTCAGCCATGGGTGGAGTGGGGGATCGGTTGGAGCGGGTTCAAACGGAATCAAAAAGGTGGAGCTCCCCCGTAGGGAAGCTCCAGAGGACCCAGAAGGGGTGCGGCATCACGCCGCAGATCAGCCCTCTTCCTCGTCGTAACCACCGCGCTGGTCGTTAGCGCCATGGCGACCTTCGTTGATGGCATCGGCCAGGCGACCCAGCACCAGCTGCACCGAACGCACGGCGTCGTCGTTGCAGGGGATGGGCACGTCGCAGAGGTCGGGATCGCAGTTGGTATCCAGCATCGACACCAGGGGGATATCGAGCTTGCGGGCCTCGAGCACGGCGTTGGTTTCGCGGCGCTGGTCCACCAGCACCACCACGTCGGGCAGGCGACGCATGTTCTTCAGGCCGCCCAGGTACTTCTGCAGGCGCTCCAGTTCCCGGCGCAGCACTGCGGCTTCCTTCTTGGGACGCATGGCGATGGCACCGGAGCTCTCCATGCGCTCCAGGTCCTTGAGGCGGTCGATGCGGGCGCGCATCGTGGTCCAGTTGGTGAGCATGCCGCCCAGCCAGCGCTGGTTCACATAGGAGGCACCGCAACGGGTGGCTTCCTGGGCAATCACCTCGGAGGCCTGCTTCTTGGTGCCCACGAACAGGAAGCGCTTGCCGCTGCGAGCGGCACTGCGGGTCCACTTGTAGGCGTTGTTCATGCAGACGGCGGTCTGCACGAGGTCAATGATGTGAACACCGTTGCGCGCGCAGTAGATGTAGCGCGACATCTTCGGGTTCCAGCGGCGGGTTTGGTGCCCGAAGTGGGCACCCGCCTCCATCATTTCGGCGAGGGTAACGACAGCCATGGTTTGAGGGGTTTCGGGTTCGCCTCCACCTGCCAGGGATCCGGAGCAAGCCAAGGCAGAGAAGGTGCCGAGGCTGGTGTCGCTCAGATCACCCGAAACACGCAGGTGTGCGGAGTGAATGTGGACCCAGGCACCCTACCAAAGGGCCTGCAGTCACTCAGGCCAGGCCCTCTGCCCGGGCTTCGGCGAACAGGGCCCGCACGCCGATGCGGTTGAGCGGTAGGCGGAGCAGCTCCATGGCCAATCCGGCTTTGCCGTGGCGGATCAACCAGGCCAACAGGGGCCGCAGGCTGCGCTCGTTCACCAGGCCGCCCAGGGTGAGCAGTTCCCAGAGCAGCCGGTGCAGCACGGTGAACTGAATGATGAAACGCACCCTGCGGGTGGGGTGCTTCCGGTAGAACACGAGGCCCATCTTGGCCCGCTCACCCTCCACCTGGATCAGGCGTGGCACCTGCTCCAGGCTCAGGGCAGGGTGCCAGTGGTACCCCACGGCCTCAGGGCAGCGCACCAGCACCACCCCCATGCGCCGCAGACGCTCACCGAGCTCCAGGTCTTCCCAGCCGTAGAGCCGGAAGCGGGTGTCGAACAGTCCACTGGCCTCCAACACCTGCCGGTCGATCGCCACATTGCCGGTGGCGAAATAGGCCCAGGAGAGATCGCGGAGCTTGTGGGGCTCGCTGGTGGGGTTCTCAAAATTGGCGGTATTGATCACCGCGCCGTAGGTGAAGCTGAGGCGGTTGCCGGCCTGCTGCCACTGCCGCTCAAGGCACGGGCATGGCTGAGCAGAAACGTCTCCGTCACCACCAGATCGCTGTCGATGAACACGATCACGTCACCGTTGGCGTGCTCCACGCCGCGGTTGCGGCCCGCCGCCGGGCCGCCGTGGTCCTGCTGGATCAAGCGCACATGGGGATAGCGAGGGGCTTCCCGCTGCAACCAGGCCACGGTGTCATCGGTGGAACCGTCGTCCACCACCACCACCTCATAGCCAGCGATGCAGGCCTCCAGGCGCTGCTGTTCCAGGGCCCTCAGGCACTTCTCGAGGATCGGCCTGCGGTTGTAGGTGGGAATGACGACGCTGAAAAACATGGCCAGGTCGACGGGGGAGGGAGGAGAGGCGAGGGAGGTCACAAAAAAGGGACCCCGCAGGATCCCCAAGACTGAACCAACACCCGGGGGAGCTGATCAGTCGGCAGCGCCACCATTGTTGGCAGTACCGGTGACGCCGTTGCCAGCGCCTTCGCCACGGCCGTCATTGCGCAGCTTGCGCTTCTTGAACTTGCGGGCGTAGGCGCGATTGCGCTCTTGCTTTTCCTTCTTGAGGTTGCGGCGCTTGGCCATAGCGGCGGCGAAAGATCTGGGAGAACCACCACCCTACTGAATGGTGTGCAGCTCATGGGGTGAGTCAGACCTGTGCAAGCGCCATGGGCGTCAGCTGGCCTCCACGATGCGACCATCTTCCATGCGCAGGAGCCGATCGGCGATATCGAGGATGCGCGGATCGTGGGTCACCATCAACACCGCGCAGCCCTGGTCTTGGGCCAGGCGTTGCAGCAGTTCCACCACTTCACGGCCCGTGCGGGAATCCAGGGCGGCCGTGGGTTCATCGGCGAGCAGCAACCGCGGTTGAGCCGCCAGGGCCCGGGCAATGGCCACGCGTTGTTTCTGGCCACCGGAGAGATCATGGGGCAGTTTGTTCAGCTCATCGCCCAGGCCCACCGAGCGCAGCCACTCGCGGGCCTGATCGCGGCGGGCGCGATAGCCCAGCCCCGGCAGCAGATCGGCACCCATCTGCACGTTCTGCTCGGCGGTGAGACAGCGCAGCAGATTGTGGCCCTGAAAAATCATGCCAATGGACCGGCGCAGCTGTTGGCGACGATCACGGCTGGAGTGAGCCAGTTCCTGGCCCAGCACGCGCACCTGCCCCTCCTGAACCTGGCGCAGGGCGCCCACCAGGGTGAGCAGGGTGGTTTTGCCGCAACCCGAGGGCCCTGTGAGCAACACCACTTCGCCGGCCGCCACTGTGAGATCAACCCCCTGCAGCACCTGACGACGCGTGGACCCACTGCCGTACCAGTGGTTGAGATCGCGTACCTGAATCGCCATCAGAAGATCTCGGCGGGATCGGCATCAGCCAGACGGCGCATGGCGAGGGTGGCGGAGCCCATGCACATCACCAGGATCATGGTGAACACCGTGAGCGCCCGCGGCGTATCCATGGCCACCGGCAGCTGGGTGGCGTTGCGGATCATCAGGTAAAGCCCTTGGCCCGTGGCATAGGCGGGCAGATAGCCGAACACGGCCAGCAGCAGGCCCTCCCGCGCCACAACCCCTAGCAGGCTGGTGAGCTTGTAGCCCATGGCCATCAAGGTGGCGTATTCCGGCAGGTGATCACTGACATCGGAATAGAGGATCTGATACACGATCACGCAGCCCACCACAAAGCCCATGCCGGCCCCGAGGGTGAAGATGAAGCCGATGGAGGTGCTGGTGCGCCAGTAGTTCTTCTCGAACTCCACAAAACCAGCCTTCGTGTACACCTTCACGTCCTTGGGGAGGGTGGCCTGTAGCCGGGCAGCCACGACCGCAGGATCGGCACCAGGCCGCAGGCGGATCAGGCCCAGTTCGATGCTGCCCGGTGGGGTGTTGGGCAGCAGGGAGAGGAAGGTCTCACTGCTGGTGATCAAGTTGCCGTCGGCGCCGAAGGAGGGGCCCAGGCTCACCAGGCCAGCGACCCGAACCCGCTTGCCCCCCACCTCGCTCTCCACCGTGCGGCCCTGGCGGTACCAGTCAGCCACCGGTCCGAATTCAGGACGCGAGCGCTCATCGAACAGCACCCGGCCCCGCTGGCTGAGCACCTGAACCTTCTGGGCCAGGGCCGGATCGGTGAACAGGGGATCCACCGGCTCAAAGCCCAGGGCAAGGATCGAGCGGGTGGCGCGGGTTTCGGGATTGCGCCAGAGCAGGAAGTTCCAGTGCACGGGGGTGATGCCCTCCACGTCCGCATCGGCCATGGCCTGCACCAGGCGCCGGCGGGGGAAGCCGGCCATGCTGATGGAGCTCATGGTGCGGGGGCTCATCAACACCAGATCGGCATCGAAGAGCTTGTGCACCGTCACGCTGGCGTCGAACAGGCCATCGCGGAATCCCAGCTGCATGAACATCAGGATTCCGGCGAAGCTGATGCCCGCCAGCGCCACCAGCAGGCGCACCGGCTGACGGGTGAGCAGCAACCACGACAGGGGGATGCCTCGCGCC
>CALJTZ010000470.1 GCA_937975655.1 uncultured Synechococcus sp.
GGCTGAAGCGGCTGCCGAGGCTGCTAAGGCTGAGCGCGCTCGCATCTCCGGCATCTCTGCCCTGACTGAGAAGCACGGCATGGCCGATCTCGGCCGCCAGCTGATCGACGGTGGTCGCAGCCTCGATGAGGCCCGCGCTGCTGTGCTCGAGAAGATCGGCGCCAAGGTGGAGCCCGTCACCGAGAAGGCTGCCGACATCGGCATGAGCGCAAGCCAAGTGCGCGAGTTCTCCTTCCAGCGCGCCATCAACGCTCTCGCCAACCCCGGCGATCGCAAGCTGCAGGAAGCTGCCGCTTTCGAGCGCGAGTGCTCCGAAGCTGCCGCTGCCAAGGCCGGCAAGACCGCCCAGGGCATCATGGTGCCGAACGAGGTGCTGCGCCGCGACCTGACAGTGGGCACCGCCTCCGCTGCTGGTGACCTGGTTGGCACCGACTTCCGCCCCGGTTCGTTCATCGAGCTGCTGCGCAACCGTTCGGCTCTCGCCGGCCTCGGCGTCGCCTCCCTGACCGGCCTCTCCGGCAACGTGGCGATTCCCCGCCAGACCGGCGCTGCCACCGCCTACTGGGTGGCTGAGAGCGGCTCTCCCACCGAGAGCAACCAGACGGTGGATCAGGTGAACCTGAGCCCCAAGACCGTGGGCGCCTTCACCGACTACAGCCGCAAGCTGATGCTGCAGTCCAGCATCGACGTTGAGCAGATGATTCGCCAGGATCTCGCCACCGTGCTGGCGCTCGAGATCGACCGGGTGGGCCTCTACGGCCTCGGCAACAGCAACCAGCCTCTGGGCGTGAAGCTGACCACCGGCATCAACACCAAGGACTTCGCCGCCAACACCCCGACCTACGCCGAGGTGGTGGAGATGGAGAGCCTGATCGCGGCCGACAACGCCGACATCGGCGCCATGGCCTATCTGATGAACGCCTCCATGCGCGGCGCTCTGAAGACCAAGGACAAAGGCACCGACACCGGCGCCTACGTGTTCGAGCCCGGCGGCACCGTCAACGGCTACAACGCCGTGGTGAGCAACCAGGTGGCCACCAACGACATCTTCTTCGCCGTCTGGAGCCAGCTGATTATGGCCATGTGGTCCGGCCTGGACCTGACCGTGGACCCCTACACCCACAGCACCAGCGGCACCGTGCGCGTGGTGGCTCTGCAGGATGTGGACTTCGCCGTCCGTCATCCCGAGGGCTTCTGCCGCGGTAACAACACCCTCTGATCTGATGGAGGCGGGGCGGCCTAACGGCTGCCCCTTACCCACATGAACATCCAGATCCTGAGGACAACGATGGCAGGCGGCGAGCTCGTAAGGGCCGGCGCGACGATCACGGCCAGCGTGGCCGATGCTCGACTGCTGATCAACATGGGCAAGGCGATCGCGGCCACCGCCGCGGCAGACTTTGCCCCGGAACCCGAGGAGCCGGCTGCTCCCAAACGCAAACCCCGCGCAAAGGCACTGACCGATGGCGATCTACCAGCAGACGCTTGAAAAGCTGCAGCACTTCCCGCTGCACCCCGTAGCTCAGGAAACCGCGACCTTCACCGGCGCGACCACTAACATCGCCGACCTGCTCGAGTTCGACGGTGACATCCAGATCATCCTCGACGCTGGCGCTGCTGGCGGCTCGGGCACGATGACCGGCAAGATCCAGACCAGCGACACCACCACCTCCGGCGACTTCTCCGATGTCACCGGCGGCGGCTTCACCGCCGTGGCGCAGGCTGCCTCCAAGCAGGTGATCACCCTCAACCGCGATGAGCTGAAGCGCTACGTGCGTTTCGTCGGCACCATCGCCTCCAGCGGCACCACCACCTACTCCGTGCAGGGCTACGGCCTGAAGAAGTACGGCTGATGGCGCTTACCGAGGATCTGAACCTGTTCCTCAACGACTTCGGCGTCAGCTGCACGGCTGGCGCCGTTTCGGCGTTGGGCATCCTCGACATGCCCAGCCAGATCATCTCTGGTGACATGGTTCTGAGCACCGACTATTCGCTGACCGCGCGCGCTGCCGACTTCGGCGGCCTGAAGTACGGCGACAGCATCACCGTGGCCGGCACCAGCTATCAGGTGCGCGAGACGCGGCAGATCGACGATGGCGCATTTGTTGAGATCGGGCTGACGAAGGTATGACCACCAAGCGCGAGACGATTCTGGCCGCGGTCCGCACCGCACTCACGGGCACCACCGGCGTCAGCACGCGGATTTACCGCAGCCGGGTGGAGCCGATCAGCAGGGCCGAGAGCCCGGCGATCGTGGTAGAGCCGCTCAGCGACAACGCCAGCCAGAACACGGCATTGCCGACGCTCGACTGGTCGATGACGGTGCGGGTGACGGTGATCGTGCGCGGCGCCATTCCTGACCAGATCGCCGACCCGATCGTGGAGAGCCTGCACGGCAGGCTGATGGCCGATCTGACGCTCGGCGGCTATGCGATCGACATTCAACCGATCGGCGTCACCTTCAACTTCGCCGAGGCTGATGGCGCTGCTGGTGAAATTCAGTGCGACTATCGTGTGCTCTATCGGACCTCGGTCACAAATCTCGCGAGCTGATCATGGCTACGATGGTGGACGAATACCTGGGACAAGGCGGGTCTTACCTGCTCGACCCTAAAACCGGCAAGCGGACGCTCATCGAGCGGACGGAGCCGGCCCAACCCTCCCAACCTGACGAGGTAGAGAGCAATGCCGCTCCTGAGCCGCAAACGCCTGATCCTGGCAAAGACTGAGAGCACCTACGGGACCGATCCCACGCCGACCGGTTCGGCGAACGCGATCCTGGTGCGCAACCTCGAGATCACCCCGCTGCAGGCCGATACGGTCACGCGCGATCTGATCCGTCCCTATC
>CALJTZ010000471.1 GCA_937975655.1 uncultured Synechococcus sp.
CCAGTAGTTTTAATACTGACCGTATTGATCACCTGTATCAGGACCCCCACGAGGGTGATCCGCGCCTGGTTCTCCATTACGGAGATCTAACTGACAGTACTAACCTGATCCGGATTATTCAGCAGGTTCAGCCGCACGAGATCTATAACCTCGGGGCCCAGAGCCATGTGGCCGTGAGTTTTGAGAGCCCTGAATACACCGCAAACAGTGATGCTCTGGGAACGCTGCGAATTTTGGAAGCGGTGCGCATCCTTGGGCTCACAGACAAAACACGGATTTACCAGGCCAGTACCAGTGAGCTCTATGGACTGGTTCAGGAGATTCCCCAGCGGGAAACTACTCCTTTCTATCCGCGCAGCCCCTATGGGGTGGCTAAGCTTTATGCCTACTGGATCACGGTCAATTATCGTGAATCCTATGGCATGTATGCCTGCAATGGCATACTCTTCAACCATGAGAGTCCGCGGCGAGGAGAAACCTTTGTGACGCGGAAAATCACCCGTGGCTTGGCCCGAATCGCAGCTGGACTCGATCAATGCCTTTATCTTGGCAACCTCCATGCCCGCCGGGATTGGGGCCACGCCCGGGATTACGTGGAGATGCAGTGGCTGATGCTGCAGCAGCAGCAGCCGGAGGATTTTGTGATTGCCACAGGTCGGCAGGAGTCCGTGCGGCGTTTTATTGAGCTCAGCGCTATGCAACTGGGTTGGGGCGGGATGGTTTGGCAGGGGACTGGTCTTGAGGAGACAGGAGCCAGGGCCGATACGGGCGATGTGGTGGTGCGGATTGATCCGCGCTATTTCCGCCCAGCAGAGGTGGAAACCCTGCTGGGTGATCCCACCCGTGCACGTGAAACGTTGGGTTGGACACCCACCACCACGTTGGAACAGCTGGTGGCGGAGATGGTGGAGGTTGATCAGCAGGAGGCTGCGAAGGAAGCCACCTTGCGGCGGGAGGGTTTTGCTGTGGTGGGCTCGATGGAGAATCCGCCCACCAATCCACTGGCATTCCGGCAGCAGGGTGGGGGATTCTGATGGGAACTCTGATTGAGCGATCTGACCGGATCTATGTGGCCGGTCATCGCGGCATGGCAGGTGGTGCCATCTGCCGGGCATTCCAGGCCGCTGGCTATCAGGCTTTGCTCACTCCGGCCCGGGAGGAGTTAGATCTGCTGGATGGCACGGCGGTGCAGCAATGGTTTGAGGCCAATCGTCCGGATGTTGTGGTGCTGGCGGCGGCGAAGGTTGGCGGTATCCATGCCAATGCTGCCTATCCCGCCGATTTTCTACTGGACAACCTCAAGATTGAGCAGCATGTGATCGAGCAGGCGTGGCGTGCTGGGGTGAAGCGCCTGTTGTTTCTGGGCAGCAGTTGCATCTACCCCAAGTTCGCCGAGCAGCCGATTCGTGAGGAGGCTCTGCTCAGCGGCTCTCTTGAACCCACAAATCAGTGGTATGCCATTGCCAAGATTGCCGGCATCCAGCTCTGTGCGGCCTTGCGGCTTCAGCATGGTTTTGATGCCATCAGCCTGATGCCCACCAATCTCTATGGCCCAGGCGATAACTATCACCCGCAGAACAGCCACGTGCTGCCAGCGCTGATTCGCCGATTTCATGAGGCGAAAGCGTCTGGTGCTGCTGCGGTCACCTGCTGGGGTAGCGGCAATCCACGCCGGGAGTTCCTGCATGTGGATGATCTGGGCGCGGCCTGTCTTCATGCCCTGGAGCACTGGCGGCCTGGTCCCGGCGAGATCACCTATCTCAATGTTGGAACCGGGGAGGATCTGGCGATTCGGGAGTTGGCTGAGCTGGTGGCTGGGGTGGTGGACTTTCGTGGCACGATCCACTGGGATCCCTCCAAGCCTGATGGCACCCCCCGAAAACTGCTGGATGTGAGCCGGTTGGCCGATCTGGGCTGGCGAGCCCAGATCACCCTCGAGCAGGGCTTACGCTCTACCTACCACTACTTTCAACAGCAGCTGACCCAAGGAGACCTGCGTCTCTGATGGCAGAAGCAACGATGACGATCATGCGCAATCTCGTGACCGGTGGTGCCGGATTCGTGGGCTCCCATTTGGTGGACCGGCTCATGGAGGCCGGCGAAGAAGTGATCTGCCTGGATAATTACTTTACAGGGCGTAAGGAAAATATTGCTCGCTGGTTTGGCCATCCTCGGTTTGAACTAATTCGCCATGATGTAACTGAGCCCATTCGCCTGGAAGTTGATCGGATCTGGCACCTGGCGTGTCCGGCTTCGCCGGTTCACTACCAGCACAACCCCATCAAGACGGCGAAGACCAGTTTTCTAGGCACCTACAACATGCTCGGCTTGGCCCGCAGGGTGCAGGCGCGGTTGCTGCTGGCTTCTACTAGTGAGGTGTATGGAGATCCGGAGGTTCATCCCCAGCCTGAGACTTATCGTGGTTGCGTGAATACTGTTGGAATCCGGAGCTGTTATGATGAAGGTAAAAGAATAGCTGAAACCCTCTGCTTTGATTACCAGAGGATGCATGGGGTTGAGGTCAGGGTTGTCCGAATCTTCAACACCTATGGTCCTCGCATGCTGCCCAATGATGGTCGCGTTGTGAGCAACTTTATTGTTCAGGCATTACAAGGAAAAG
>CALJTZ010000472.1 GCA_937975655.1 uncultured Synechococcus sp.
CCTCCGTGGCCACGGCCATGGTGCTTTACGAGGTGGCCCGCCGCGGCTGGATGAAGAACATCACCGGTTCCTCGCCTGCCCCCCGGATCGTTCGGCCCCAGTTGGCCACCCCCGAACCGTTGGCGGCCCCCTCCCAGCTCGAGGAGCTGGAGGACGACAACACCTTCAGCGCCGAGGAAGCGGAAGTGGCATCCGCCTTGGTGGCGGAGGTGGTTGCCGAAGTGGCGGCCGAGTTGGTGGCGGATGTGGCTGCTGAGCTGGCCGCTGAGGTGGAGGCAGAGGCAGAGGTAGAGGCAGAGGTGGAGGCAGAGGCCCCTGCCGCTCCTGCGGACCTCTCCCTGGATCTCAGCCCCAGCCCCGCTGCGAGCTTCGCTGGCGACATCCAACTCTGAGGCCAGCGGGAGTTGGCCCGGCTACGGCCAACTCCCCAACCCACCGGCAGAATGCACACCATCACCACCCGTTGCGATGACGTCCTTGCTCTGGCCCCTGCGCAGTGTTGCCAACGGCCTGGGCCTGGCCTGGTGGGCCCGGGTCGAAACCCGTGAGCCGGATGTCACCTACTGGTTCGGGCCCTATGTGCGCCGCAGCAGCCTTGAGGCTGCTCTACCGCCCTTCCTGGCCGATCTGCGCAGTGAAGGTTCCGCCCAGCTGAGCCACACGCTCCTGCGCACCCGCCGGGGCGAGCCCCTCACCATTGCGGCCGGCGCTGACTGATAGCGTCGAGCCAGCAACGCACCTGAGAGTCGATGGGGATCGCCGAGTGGCGCGAGCAGCTCAAGCGCGGCGAGGTGTCCGCCCGGGAGCTCACCGATCACCACCTCAGCCGCATCCAGGCGGTGGAGCCTTCGGTTCACGCCTATCTGGAGGTCACCGCGGAGCGGGCCCGGGCCGATGCCGATCGCATCGACGGCCTCCGGGCCGCTGGTGAACCCCTGCCGCCGCTGGCCGGGGTGCCCCTGGCCATCAAGGACAACCTCTGCACCAAGGGCATCCGCACCACCTGCTCCAGTCGCATGCTGGAGAACTTCGTGCCGCCCTACGAGTCCACCGTCACCGAGCGCCTCTGGCAGGCCGGCGGCGTGATGCTCGGCAAGACCAACCTCGATGAGTTCGCCATGGGCAGCTCCACCGAGACCTCCGCCTTCGGTGCCAGCCGCAATCCCTGGAACACCGACAAGGTGCCCGGCGGCAGTTCCGGCGGTAGCGCCGCCGCCGTGGCGGCCGGTGAATGTGTGGCCTCCCTCGGCTCCGACACCGGCGGCTCGATCCGCCAGCCCGCGGCCTTCTGTGGCGTGGTGGGTCTGAAGCCCACCTACGGCCGCGTCAGCCGCTACGGCCTGGTGGCCTTTGCCAGTTCCCTCGACCAGGTGGGGCCCTTCACCACCAGCGTTGCCGATGCCGCCGAGCTGCTTCAGGTAATCGCCGGCGCCGATCCCCGCGATTCCACCTGCCTCAAGGCCCCCGTGCCGGACTACCGCGCCGCCCTCAGTCAGCCGGTGGCGGGCCTGCGGGTGGGCATCGTGCGCGAGTGCTTTGAGGCCGAGGGCCTGGATCCCCAGGTGAAGGCCTCGGTGATGGCGGCCGCTGCCCAGCTGGAAGCCCTTGGCTGCGAACTGGTGGATGTGAGCTGCCCGCGCTTCAACGATGGCATCGCTACCTACTACGTGATTGCCCCATCGGAGGCCTCCGCCAACCTGGCCCGCTATGACGGCGTGAAATACGGCTACCGCGCGGTCGATGCCGCCAGCCTGGCGGAGATGACCGCCCGCAGCCGCGCCGAGGGCTTTGGCGATGAGGTGCAGCGCCGCATCCTGATCGGCACCTACGCCCTCTCCGCCGGCTACGTGGACGCCTACTACAAGAAGGCCCAGCAGGTGCGCACGTTGATCCGGCGCGACTTCGACCGCGCCTTTGATGCGGTGGACGTGCTGCTCACCCCCACCTCCCCCACCACCGCCTTTGGCTTTGGTGCCCATGCCGAGGATCCCCTCGCCATGTACCTGGCCGACCTGCTCACCATCCCCGCCAACATGGCCGGCCTGCCGGCCATCAGCCTGCCCTGTGGCTTCGATCTGGCCGGCCTGCCCATCGGCCTGCAGCTGATCACCGGGGTGCTGCAGGAGGAACGCCTGCTGCAGGTGGCCTACCACTACGAGCAGAGTGCCCGGGTGATGGAGCAGCGGCCCGAGGCGGCTCTCGTGCCCTGAGGGGCCACCCCAGATCTGGTGTCTTCAGCGCCGGTACCGGCGCTTCGGGCCCTGAATCTTGCGCCCGAGCCTTAACCTGGAACCAGCCCCGGGCGCGTCTTGGCTTTCGTTCCGCTCCACAACCACAGCGACTACAGCCTCCTGGATGGGGCCAGTCAGCTGCCGGCCATGGTGAAGCGGGCCGAGGAGCTGGGCATGCCGGCCCTGGCCCTCACGGACCATGGCGTGATGTACGGCGCCATCGAGCTGCTCAAACTCTGCAAGGGCAGCTCGGTGAAGCCGATCATCGGCAACGAGATGTATGTCATCAATGGCTCCCTTGATGACCCCAATCCCCCCAAGAAGGAGCGGCGCTACCACCTGGTGGTGCTGGACCTGATGATGCCGGGCGAATCGGGGCTCGACTTCGCCCGCTGGCTGCGCAGCCAGTCCGCCGTGCCGATCGTCATGCTCACCGCCCTCGGCGAGGAGAACGACCGCATCATCGGCCTGGAGCTGGGGGCGGACGACTACCTGACCAAGCCGTTCAAAGATCGGAA
>CALJTZ010000473.1 GCA_937975655.1 uncultured Synechococcus sp.
GCCTGGCGACCCTACGCCGCGGGAAAACGCCACCTGCCCAGCAATGCCTGCGCTGCCGCCAAGCAGCAGCGCGCCTTTCAAGTCAACGTCAACATGGAACTCGCGCGGCATCAGCCCGTCACCACCGCCGTGAACTGGTTAGAGGACGGAGCCGTAGTGAACAGCAGTGTCAACGCCGAAGTGCTGGTGCGGCGCACTTCACACTCGATTTCGTCATAGTTGCCAGAATTGCGATAAACCTGCACCTGCAGCGCACGGCTGCCCAAGTTGTGCGTCAGGGTGAACGACGTTGCAGAGCCGTCGCCGAGATCGCTGGTGTAGCGCTTGGTCTTGCCGCTCCAGGTGACCAGCTTCAGCGGGGTAATTGCCCGGTTGTCATCGGTGCCGGCATCGGTTTCGGCCTGGGTGGCCAGCTCCACCCGACCGGCCGTGGTTTCGCTCGCCAGGGGGATGGCCGCAATGAACGGCGTCCACACCACATTGCTGGTGTCGATGGTGCCGTTGACCTGGGTTTGGCGCCATTGCGTGCCAGTATCCGTGCCCTCCTCGACGCCGACCACAGCGGCCTCCAGTTCAGCAAACGTCGAGGCATCCAGAGCCCGCGTGGCAGGCGTTGATGCCCCGGTCCAGACGTAAATCCCGTTCTGCGATGCCGTGGTCTGGCTGGCCACCAGCACCCGATCACCAGCGCTCATGCTGATGCCGTCGATCGTGGCCCCAGGCGCCGACAAGTCGATGTTCCCCTGGGTCTTGACACGCACCGAGTCCTTCCAGGCCAGGCCCTCCACAAACGACCGAACCTGGGCCAGGGTTGCAGGCTCCTGCGCAGTCGTTGCATCCGGCAGGTTGAGCACCCTGCTGACATTCAGCAGATCCAGGTCAACGTAAATCGCGCGAGCCATTGGGCAAAAGCTAACTTGGCCCTAGCTTTCCCAGTCGCCTTAGGTCAGCCTGGCTATCCCTGCAACAGGTACATTGAACATCACGACGGTTTGATTTACGGTTGGGTGATAAATGTCGCCGTCAATCTCGCGGCTGCTTGCATCGATCAACTCTGCTGAGGGCCGATACCCGAGGTTGTGATTGATGGTCCAGGTCATGGCCGCTGCCCCTTGCGCAAACACATAGGCCTCCGCTGGAGGCCCCACAGGCCCCGGCGGTCCTTGAGCGCCAGCCGGCCCTGGGGTCACCACCCGCACAACCGCCGGAGCGGTCTGCGCCGTTACCCGCACAACCGCCGGCCCGGCAGGAACCGTAACCTTGACGACGGCTGGGCATGTCACTCTTCATCCCTCCTGCTGGTGCGCAGTGCCACCGTGAAGGCCCCTGTTGCCAGGTAGTGATCATCAGCCGGCGCGACGCCCGGCGGCACCATCAGACAGTCGTAACGATAAGCTCCGCCAACCTTCAGCGTGTTCACAATTGCCTCGGGCAGGATCAGCTGTACCCTTCCAAGTTCTGCATCGGTCTCTACCGTCACCGAATACACCGTGCGGCCTTTGTCATCGCTGACGGTGGCGTTCACATCCCAGCCAGTGAACACCCACGGCGTCGTTTGCGCCGCATCATCAAACAGCTCAAATACCTTCAGCGCATCTTTGCCCTGCTCTGCGGCCCAGGTTTCGTTTTCAACCCACGCCACGGTTCAGGGCCCTGCTGTTGGTTCAGTTTTCCGCCGCCCACGCCTCATTGGCATCAGCGGTGGCTGGATCGTCACCCTTGAACTGCCCGCTGCGCTGCCGCGCACGCTTTGGCTGTGGCTGCAACTGAGGTTCGATGATGGCATCAACCGCGGCGGCCGGCTGCTGGCCCAGCGCCTCTAGCACCTGCTCAGCGGTCATCCCCGCGGGCACAGCAAACGATTTCATGGGATCCTCCAGAAATGGTGAAGGGGCCCCGCAGGGCCCCCTGGTGATCAGGCGTATTGCAGGCTGATCGTGTTGGTGCCGGCCGGAGCATTGGCATCGGTGCCAGCTACAGCCTTGATGGCCACCACGCGTACATCGCCGGTGATGTCCGGAGTGGGGGCGGTGCGAGCCAACTCACGCACCGTGGCACCGGAGAGGGGAATCTCCTGAATGCCAGGGGCGAGGGTCACAACAGCCACGGTGCCGTAAGTCGAGGGGGTCGTAGACCCCTCGGGCACGTGGGCCACCTGGATGGTGTACTGGCCGGCCGAAGTGGCCGACTGGCCATGCACCACGATCTTGAACACGTCCTGGGCCTCCAGGCGGGTGTTCAGGATCTGCTCAGCACCGGTGCGGGTGGTGGCGGCGCGGCCTCGAGCGCCAGCAGCGACGGCGCCCACCAGAACGGTGGCGGCGTCAAGGGTGTAGCCCCTTCGGGGGGCGAGGCCAGTAGAGCGAGCCATGGGGCGTTACCTCAGGGAACAGAACAAAAATCAGGCCACCACGGCCGCATCGGTCACGCCATAAAGACGGGCAGCAGAACGGCCGTTGTAAACAGCCATGCCGCAATACCACTCGAGGCGGGTCCGATCAACAGGGGCATCAGGCACCTCACCCAGGGCCCGGACCGACACACCGAACTGACCGCGAGCACGGCCCTGAATGGCAGTGGTGAGCAGATCGCCCAATGCCACGCAGTAGATCGAGGTGCTGGAACTGGCCTCGGAGAACGGCTGAACCGGTTGGTTCTGGGCGTTCACATCGGTCACGATGATCGGCACGTCGCCGTACTGAGTCACGCGACGACCGAAGGCGTCCTGCTCGTAGTTGATGAATCCACCAATGCTGGTGGTGCGGCTGGCTGTATTGAGCCGGCGACGCATTTTCTTGTTCATGATTAACACCTTCTGGCCGCCCATGGCGTCCACGGCATCAATCAGCTCATCCAGAGCAGCAAGCGCAAGAGCACCATTCTGGTTGATCGCCTGGGAGCTGCCGGCATTGATCCGACGCTTCAGACCATCAAAGGCGCGAGGATTGACAGATTCATCACCATTGATGAAGTGGTCCTCAAAGGTCATTCGCATGGAAGTGACCTTCATGCGCACTTGATCGCCCACCACGTCAGGGCCGCGCATGTCGATGATGGAGGTATCCACATCAACCTCAGCACCAAGCACCTTGAGGCGCTCCGACTGAGGGTTAAGCACGCCATAGGAGGCGTCGAGAGTTTCGTTGATACCTCGGAATCCCACAGAGGGGAGTTCCTGCTCAACGTCATAGAACACGCCCTCACCTTCCACATCTTGGAAGGGGATTACGCGCATCAGCTCGCCTTCAGCGAGTTCACGAATAACGGCGAGGCGAGCCGGATCACGTTCGGATTTGGCCGCCTCCAGAAGGGTCAGGCCCATCGGGATTCCTGGGGTAAAGGTCTGCTGGTGGCGTCACGCCTGGGCGGGGTGCATCACGCATCCCTTGTCGTCACCAGCAGGCCGTTAGCGGTTAAGCCGTGCGGCGCTTAGCGCCAAACGATTCGCGAAACAGCTGCGATGTCGGGACCTTGCCCAGGTCAGCGCTGTTGCTTACACGGCCATCGCGGCCACCACGGGCTCCCGAACCGGAGCCGTATTCAGGCTGGAAGTGCATGCCATGAACGGGATCTTTGCGGAGCTTGGCGAAGAACTCAGGTGGGGTGATCCGTTTGCCGGTTTCCTCATCCAGCCTGGGGCTGCCGTCTGCATCGGCCAGATAGAGGCCGTTGCGATCCTCGGCGAACTGGTTGCCGTAGAGCTGCCAGATGTAGTCAAACGGCGTGCGGCCGTCGATCGCGCTGGCCTCCATCAGGCCCTTGGCCGCGAGGAACTCACGCTCGGTCTTGATCCGTAAGGCTTCGCGTTCAGCTGCGGTTTTCTGCTGCTGCAGGTCGCCGGTGATCCGGGCCAGTTGCTCCTGGTACTTCTTCTCCTGCTCCTGCAGTCGCAACGCGGTTTGCTGCTCGATCAGGAGGCGCTGCTGCTCGGCCGCTTGGGCTTTGGCGACAGCCTCTTCCACCAGCTTGGGGTTCACCTGGCCCACTTCCTTCAGCTGAGCTTCCAACTGCGCGGCGCGCTGGGCCTCCTGCTTGCGGAGCTTGCGTTCGGCTTCCAGGGCCTTCATCACGCGGTCCACATCGGAACCTGAATCGCCATCGCCACCAGCAGAGGAGTCGCCCGAGTCAGAGCTGCCACCGGCATCGGTGTCACCGGGCGGGTTTTGATCGGCAGTGTGCTGGAAGGCCGCCAGGAGTTCCTGACGAATGGTGGGAAACTTGAAGCGCATTTGGCATCACGCCTGAGTGCGGTTCAGCTTTCCGATGTTGCCGTTGACTCTTTGGTGCTCCAATCTATTGTTGTAATAACTGCCAAGCAATCTTCCACTGCCATGGCGTATAAAGGGTTTGATGCAGTCATTGCGTCCGTACTGGAATACGTAATCTCAAGATTTGAACGTTTAAGGGCTCGGCCCAGCTCCCGTAGGTTAGTTAGCAATAGGTACTGGTTGACAAAGCCAGGGCGCCTGCGGAAAGATGCTCCTGGAAATAGCACCATCAAAGTCTCGGCTTGCCATGCAATAACGCGGATGGCAGCAGAGCCTATAGATGGCTCTGCTGTCACAAGAATTGGCCCGGATGGCAACAGATGCAGTGACATGAAGCTGTGGGCAGTTGTTTTAATAGGCGTAAAGCCTATGCGCAACTGCTTTGTTGCAAATGCAATTTATTTTTCCAATCTGCGGCGCGTCCTTGCATCTAGGACTTGGTTTTCAGTGCGCTTGGCTGCTGCCATTCTATTGGCTGCTACACGCACTTGTAAGCGCTCCAACAGAGCAGCATATCCCTCTTGTTCCCAATCTGGCTGTTTTTGATCTTCCACGGCTATTCGGCGACGTAGTAACTTCCGGAATAGTTGTAGCTGTAGCGGTCTGGCTTGGGCGGGTTCCTGGGGTCAAACAGGTTGCCCACGCTCCAGGCGATGCTCTCGGCATTCACCTCCGGGATCGGCTGGAGTTGAGGCGTCAGGGTTGGCACCTGCAACTCCGCCACGACCGCCGCGATCCCTTGGGATTGGGGCAACAGCCAGCGCTGCAGGATCGGCCGGCCGTTCTCAGTGATCACCACCGTGTGATAGCGCTCGCTGGCGTCGAGATTCAGCTGCCCGCCCTCCCAGCCGGCATCGCGATAGCGCTTGGAGGGGAACCAGTTGGGCAGGTTCTGCCAGGTGGCCTTGTTGGCATCTTCCTGGTCGTCCATCTCCACCTCCACGGGCCCCTCTTCTTTGAGGACGCTATTGGTCTTGCAGTCGATCTCTAAAAACTTCAGCCGCAGGTAGGACTGGCGGCGGGTCTTGGGATCGCCGGGGAAGCTGTAGGGCCGGTGAACCGTGATCTCGCCACTGAGATCATGCGGCGAGCTGACATCTGGGGAATAGACCGGGTCGTCAGCCCAGCGGGCGATCTGGTACACGACGTAAGCCTTGCCAGCCTTGGAGCATTCGACGGAGGCGCCATAGATGTCGGAACTGCCAATGAACCCCATTGCGCCCCCAGACGGCTGCGGCGGGGCCAAGACACCACCATTGGTGTTGGTCTTGATCCACTTGCTGTAGGCCGTTGTCAGCCCATAGCGGTCGTCCCAGAAGGCATAGGTCTTGGGGCCATTGACATCGGCCTCAACGGCAGCCAGATCTGCATAGACGTGGGTGACGACGCCGTAGTAATCAACGCCGTAGGCCGACAGGCCGCCGCCGGAGACCACCGGCCGCAACACCAGCCGGGTGCCCGAGTGTGAGGCGGTCCCGCCTTCGGCATCGGTCGTGTAGCTGAAGGTGCCGGTCTCGACTTGGTGAACGTGATAGCGCTTCTCCGCATGGCCAAAAGCGCTGACGTGATACGACAGATACAGCCAGACCACATGCCCGACGCCAAACAGGCTCTGGCCGGCGGAGCTGATTGTGCTGATCCCGTTCTTGGTGTGCTTGTAATCAACAAACAGGTGGATGTCACCATTGCCAAGGAACGGGTAGACCACCTTGAAGCCATACATGTAGGCCGCAACGGCATGGACGTGGTGAACGTCTGTTAGCGGCTTGTCGTTGCCCAGGAAGTCCAACTCTCTGTAGACAGGCGGCGTCTGCCTGCCGTACATATGCGTAGACTGAAAAGCGTGGCTTAGTTCTGATTGCGCTTGCTCTTCTTCATAGACGTTGTAGTAATACTTGAGATGGGTGCCAGGTTCCTGCGTCCCATGGCACGGCGGCTGCCGAAAGCTGTAGAAGGTGTAGTTGCTGGCCGTGTATTCGGATGCCCCCGTGGCGTTGACAGGCGTCGAGCGGCGGTAGGAGCTCAGCGAGGCCCTGTAGGGCTCGCCCACGATGGCTTCATCGCCACTGAGCAGCGCAAACCCTTCCACGTCATCGGGGGTCACCCCATTCAAGAGGTCTGCCACTGCTTCAATGGCGGCGTAGGAGAACAGGTCCAGCGTTGAGGTGCTGTCCTTGCCCCTGACGTACACCCGGACTGGCTTGATCCATTGCACTCCCTGGGTCATCCACTCCGGTGGGGCCTGGCCAAAGGAGCGGCGGCCGTACCACCAGCCCGCGATGGTCAGGAAATAGCCGGGCCCCAGGGCGCCCGTGGCTGCAGGCTCCGGCCGCCGGTACGTGTCAGAGCGCGCGCCAAACCGCGCCCGTTGAGGCCTGGGCCGCAGCGACACGGTCTTGGCCTTGTCCTGCTCTTGCTGGAACCGGGCCCGATTGGCCAGGATCCGCGCTTTCACCAGCTGCAGGATGCGGTTGGGGACGACCTGAAGCTCGACCAGCAGAGCCATCAATCGTCCTGAATCAGGCGCAGCTTGTAGCCGATGCTCTGGCTGGCCTGCAGCAACACCGCCTCTGACTGGCGCATCACGCTATGGGGGTGGCTGTACCCCCCAATCGACAGCACCACCACGTCATGGGTGAAGCCCGTGTCCAGGCCCGTGAAGGTCGCGTCGACGGCCGGCAGCTCGTACTGGGCGTTGGCCTCGCTGTAAGCGCCGACCCCGATCGTCCCGGTCACCGGCGCGTAGCCCTTTAGCTCGGGCAGCTCTAGGGCTTCCCACTGGGCCAAGGTGCTGGTGTCGCTCAGGGTCTCGTTGGGGTCACTGGCCAGAAACACCTTGTAGGTCTGGCCTTCAAACGCCAAGGCCGCTTGCCGCTGCAGCTCTTTGGGCGTGATCGTCACAGAGAGGGCCATCGTCAGTTGTCCTGCACAAGCGAGATCAGATAGGTGCGGCTGCCGCCATCGAGGATCGTGATTGCCGGGTTCTCCACTTGCACCGAATGGAGGTAGGTCCCCCCGCCCACGCGCACGCAGACGGTGTCAAAGACGATGTCCCCTCCGGAGGCCGAGAACCCGGCCACAAGCGGCGCCACTTCATAACGGCCGGAGCTGGCGTTGTAGGTGCCAAACCCGACGGTGCCACTCACGGCGGCGTAGCCGTTGCCCGTGGGCTCTGCGGCCTTCCAGTTGGCATAGGTGGTGGCGGCCGTCAGCGGAACCGGCAGGCCGGCGTTGTGGACCAGAAACACCTCAAACGGCTTGCCCTGGTAGATCAGGCCCGCCTGGCGTTCCAGCTCCCCGGGGGTGATGGTGATGGTCAGGGTCATCGCTAGTCGTCCTGCGCAAGCGTGAAGCTGTAGTTCTTGGCCTGGCCGGCAGTCAGGCTGATCGCGGGAGATTCCACCGTGATGCTGTGCAGGTAGGGCTCTCCGGTGAAATGCAGGCAGACCGTGGTGTAGGCCAGCGTGCCGCCCGCGGCCTGGAAGGTGGCCACGATCGCCGGCATCTCATAGCGCTGCTCTGCGGCGCGGTATTGGCCGGCCCCCACCGTGCCGGTGATGGCGGCATAGCCATTGCCGCTGAGCTCCAGGGCCAGCCAATCGGCGGCCAACGACTCTGCCGTCAGGGCGCCGGAGGCCCCGACCAGGAAGACCTTGTAGGACTTGCCCAGGTAGGCCAGGTCCGCCTGCCGCTTCAGCTCAAGCTGGCTGATAGTTGTCGTGTAGGCCATGGCTAGATCAGGGTCAGGACGCCCAGGGAGGCGTTGAAGTCAACCAGGAATGATTCGCCCTCTGAAAGGGTGATGCTGGAGCCGTAGTCCCAGTACCCAATCAGGTCGCCGCCGGAGGTGGCGTTATAGAGGCATGCCCAACGAAATGGGCCGATGCCCGTCGCGTCGTCCGCGGTGGTAGCGGTCCAGGAAGAGGGATCCGCCAAGACCAGCCGGTACGTGCCCGAGGTCTGGCTGCTGGCGGATACGACGGCTGCATTGCCGCCTGCCACGTAGCCATTTTTGGCCGTGATCTCTGTCAGCGAGGAGATATTGGCAAAGGAGGCCTGCGGCTGCGTGTTGGTCAGCAGCACCTTCAGGTCGTGGCCGCCAGAAGTCTTCAGCACGTGCTTTCCGTGGGCCAGCGCCTCGACGAATGGCTGGAACTTGACGAAAGAGGCCATGCCGCAGGACCGTTTGGCTTAGCTTTCCAGTCGGCCGATCTCTTTAATCACCTTTCTCCACTTGGGGCCCATGGGGAACTGGGGGCTCGCGCCGACGCCGCCAAGCGTGTAATTCGGCCGAAGCTCTAGCTTCCCTCGCAGGAAAGGCGAGTACAGCAGCGTGGCAGCGGCGGGGAAATCCTTCCAGTCGGTGATGCCGCTGGTTGCAAGGTTGATCGCGATGGATCTCCTGTTAAGGACGGCAATCCTCCAGGTGGTGGTGTCTGTCAACGTCCAAGCGCCCCAAGGCATGGTGCTTTCTCAATAAAGGACACAGAACGGGCCGTAGCCCATGCAGACAAGGGCTTTGCCATTGGCCATCGCCCCCCATTTGCCAAACCCGTAGTTGGTGGTCGAGCCGACCATGAACAGGTTGGGGCTCCCCGCCGACACTGAACCGGTGAAGCTATTGCCTGTTGCCGGAACATAGCCGGTAAGGCCGTTGGAGGTCAGCGTGAGCGGGTCTGCGTAGCCGATCTGAGTGCCCCAGGCAGTGTCGATTGAGCAGCCGTACTGACGCTGTGGCGTCGTGTGAACCGGCATGTAGAACGTACCCACCACAGTCCCTCCGTCGGAGAAGGCAGCCGCCCATTCGCCATTGATGTCTTTGAAGATCAATAGCTGGTCGGAATAGTTGATATTGTTGGCTAGCCGCCAGCCCAGCAGGAAAAACTCTTCCCCTGCGGCCGTTTCTGTCGCGATAGCAAATTCCGCTGTTTGAGCCGACGTGTACCAGGAAGTGGATGTGTCAAAGTTGCTGGCGCCAGTGATGGTGCCATACCCACCATTGGTGCCGTCGTTGGTCCAGCCGGCGCTAAAGCGGCAGTTGATGTTGGTCGTGCTGCTGCTGTACAGGGACGCATAGAACGTCGACCCAGAAGCGCCGCTGGCGATGCTCAGGGCCCAGCCGATGTAATTGGCCAGCGTGCTGTCAGATGGCGTTTTGAGAATCGTGATCTGCTTGGTGGCGTTGACAGCATTGGCATTGACAGCCGCTACCCAAGTCGCAAGCTTCTGCTGAATCTGCTGGGGTGGTTTCGATGCAGTCGTACCATCCGCCCAGTTGTAATCAGCGGACGGCCATGTCTGATATTCCAACGTGACAGCCATGTCAGCTCACCTCCTCGTAGTTGACGGTCAGGTGAATGGCCTGGTTCACGCCACAGGCGGCCTGCAGGCTGTCGCCCTCCTCCAGGTAGACGTACTCGTTCTTGTCCGACGCGATCAACGCCGTCGCAGCACTCACTGAGCCGTCTTTCAGCAAGTAAAAGCTGCTGCTTGCGCGCACAACGACCAGGCTGACTGTCGCTGCGGTGGCCGTCACGTTGGCCGCACGCAGCGCATTGACCTTCAGGACCTTGCCGCTGGCGGCGACATTACCGAGGATCTCGCTCAGCACCGTGGTCAGAACCGCGCAGGCACTCTTGCCGGTGACGACCGTCGGTGAGCGCAGGTTTGGCGCTGCCATAGAGGGGGCCAGTTTCCCTTAGCTTTCCTATTGGCCCCACCACTCCAGCAGGATTGCCTCCTCCCAGCTGTAGTTCTGATCGGCCCAGGTACCCCAGTAGTTGTCCCGCGGGCCCGTCAAGGTGGCCGCCTGTCCCCCCAGGGCCAGGTCATAGCCGGAGGCCAGGAGAGGTTGGATCACGACTCGGAGCAATGCCGCGCTGACGCCTTCCAAGGTCAGCTCCGCCGGTTGGCCGTCCAGGGCGTAGCCGCTCCAGAGCACCGTGTCTTCGCCGGTCCAGGTGACCTGCGCCGACTCTGCCGCCAATGGCTGCCGCTGGTAGGCCGGGACTGCCGCCTGACCCCCTAGGGCCACATTGCCGGCCTCGGCCCTCAGGATCCGGGCTCGCTTGCTGCCGGCCTCGATCCCCGTGCTGCTGAAACTGCCGGGGGCTAGGTAGGCCGCGTAGATGACCTCATCCGGCCCGTAACCGCCGATCGCGATATACAGCCACTCCTGACCCGCGTCGTTGAGCTTGTTGGTCCAATCAAAGCCCGCGCCCGTGAAGGCCACCGTGGCCACGTTGGTCTGCAGGCTTGTGATGTTGGTGTTGATCTCAAAGGCCCCGTTCGCCAGACAGGACTGCGGGCCGAACAGCAGCCAGGTGCCGGTGGCGCTGGTGCATTTCATGATCACCGTCCGCACAGGGAAGTCCGTGACGATGGACTGCGTAGTGGCGCCCTGGGAGGTGACGGTCCCGACCTTGCAGGCCCCAGGCACGTTGCCAAAGGCCCAGCCGACCGCTGTGGCGCTAGTCCCCGGGTTGCCATACTCATTGAGATAAACGCATTCCTCATCGGCCACCTCCGGCCGGTAAAAGTTGCTAGAGCTCCCCGTCGAATACATCCAGTATTTCGGGTCCTTGCCATAGTCAGGGCCCACCGTTTCTCTCATGGCAAGCTTCATTGCATAGTTGCCAATCAGCGCGGGGTCGCCGGGGCTGGGAGCACTGACGCCCAGGATCTCGCCGGCGATGCTGATGGTGTTCCGCGCGTAGATGCTGGCGAAGTACCTCTTGACAAAGACAATCTGCGGCTTGATACGGTTGCCGGCTCGATCGCGCAAGCCGTGGCCGATTGCAAGCCCGGTGGCAGGCACGTCTTCTGAAGGCACGCCAGTGAAGGCAAAAGCCGCAAAGCCCCAGTTGCTGGACACGTTCCAGGTGCTGACCCCGCCCTTGGCGACACCGTCTTGGTTGAGCTTCGGCTTGCCGTTACCGCCCAGCACCCAGGCGAACACGTTGGTGCATGGGTTGCTGTTGCCCGTGGTGTTGGCGTTGATGCTGGTGTCGGTGCCAAGCTTGTAATAGCCCGGCCCGTACTCGACAAAGCCTTGCGACGTGAAGCTGGCGTCAACGTCAAAGGGATTGCCCAGGCTGGAGTATTTCGGCGTGTCGGGGGAGCCGCCGCTGGCGTTGTTGGTTTGACCGACCTTGTTGAAGACCGAGGCGCCGAAGTACGTGAAATTGGTGTAGGTTGCGCCGCTGCGATGGATGACGAACGCCGGATAGATGCCAGGCGTGCTGATGGTCTTGGCGGCCCCGCTGCCCTGGAAGCTGATGGCCGAGAAGAACGCTGTCGGCTTCTCCTCCAGGACGGCTCGCGTCACGGCGGTGATTGGGCTGCCAGCCACCACCGGCAGTCGCGCGCGGCTGGTGGCGTTGACGGTGTGGGCGTAGACCCCGGTCAGGTTGTTGACGTGGTAGCCGGTATTGACCAGCCAGACGCTGCCAGCCGCGTTGCCGACAAAGACGTAGCTGGTGTTGGCGGCGATGGTGGCGCTGGCGTAGGCGCTGCTCTCCGATGCCAGGGTGAGGGCTGTGTTGGCCAGATCCGCGCTGACGACGCTGCCGATCCGCACCTCAATGAATTGCGTGCCGTCGGTCAGCGGCGCATAGACGCTGGCCTCCCAGACCAGGCTTGGCGTCGCGGCACTCGACCCATAGGGCCGGTACTCGGCGCGCACCCGCGTGTAGTTGGTTCCGACCTGGGAGGCCAGCACCCGCGCCTCGTAATCGCCGGCGGCGATCAGCAGCTTGGGGGCTGCCGGGCTGGTCAGGGATGGGGCGTAGGTCACGGCTGCCGTCTCTGGCACCGCCAGGTAGCTGTTGGTCGCCACCATGCCCTTGTAATAGGCAGTGGCCGATAGCGTCAGCCAGTCGTTGAGAGTGATGTCATGGCTCTCTTCGTCATCCCAGCCCGTGGCACCCGCAGCCCAGAAATGCACCCGATAGTCCGCCAGAGCGCTCAGCGCCGCGACGGGGCTGGCCCCCAGGCTCGGAGCCGCTGAGCCCTCCACCAGCACCAGGCCCTCCGGTGGCACGGGGGGTTGGTCATTGATCTCTGTGGCCGCCCCGGCGGTGGTGATCGCGTAGCCCACCGGGACGGGGTAGGCGATCCCGCTGGCCAGGGCTCGGGTCTGCAGCGTTGGCTCTTCAACCCCGAGCGAGAGACCGTAGTCATAGGCATAGACCCGCAGCTTGGTGCGCGAGCGCAAGCTCGCCACCGGCGTCAAGGCGTAGGGCTCAATCGGCTTGCTGAACACTTGGTCGGTGACCAAGACATCCTCATCGTCCAGCGGCAGCGTCTTGAACAGGACGGCGGGGTCATCGCCCAGGCCTGCGGTGATCGTGACGCTGTTGGCGGGGGCGAACGTTTCGTTGCTCAGGTCACCCGACACCTCTTGCAGCCCGGTCAGGGGAACCGGGAGTCGCACCCAGCTGTCAGTCTCCAGCGGTGGGGTCATGCTCTAGGCCGTCTTTGCGACAACGCCAGCCAGCAGCAGGTCTGAGCTGACGACTATGCCCATGTTTCCAAACGCCCAGGCGGTGCCATTCATCCGCGTCTGCACCCGCAGGCCACCAGCATTCAGGTACAAGGGCGCCAGAGGCTGGGTGCCCACCTTCTGCACCGCGGTTGTCACGTTCAGGCCAAAGGCATTGGCGGCCTTAAGGGCATTCATGGTCTCGGCGTAGCGGCGAGCAGCCTGAGCCGCTTTCCCTTTGATCAAGGTGCCGCTGGGGCCGTAGTAGTCGTCCGGGGCGAAGGGCATGTCGTACTGCTGAATTGAGGAAGTTCCAGGCCCATTGGGCAGCCCTCCAGCTGTCGGCAGCTCAGCCACCCAGTCAGGGACGCCGTCGCCGTTGGAGTCCTGGTCATAGTCCTGCCAGTCGCCATCAACGAACGGCGCCCAGTTGGGTTCATTTGTCTCCGGGTTAATGCCGGTGTAGTCCTGCCAGTCGATGGCATCGGTGCCGAAGTCAAAGTCGGCCGACGCCGGCTCTTGGCTGGAGCCGCTGGCGCCATCAGAGCTGTAGACCGAGCCCGAGCCCAGCGCTTGGGGATTGATGTCGCCGGTGTCATTTTGGATGTCGTCCTTGGCGATCTCCTCATCGTTGGGCCTGGCTGCCACTTGCAGGCGCCCCGTGGAGGTCTGGATCTCGGTGCCGTCGTACTTGAGCTCCAGGGCCGAGGCGACCACCTCCTGGGTGGGGGCACCGGTGCCGTCCTCCTGCTTCAGCATTTCGGAGGCCGCCTGCTGCCCCTCCTGGGTCAGGCCATAGGCCAGCCAGCGGCTGGTGCTGGTCTTGGTGTACTCGCGCCAGCTCCGGACCCCATTCCAATCGGCCGTGGCGCTTTCCTCGCCCGACCAGGCGTGTTTGACCACAGTGATCTGGGAGATCACCCGAGAGCCCCCGCTCAAGCTCGCGCCGCCGATCGGGCCGTAGTCATTGATGTTGAGCGAACCGAGCAGCTCCAGATAATCAATCTCTTCTCGCGTCTTTTCTTCAGAAAGCCTTGGTCCCTGTATATCAACAACGTCGTATGTACTCTCCGTGATTGAATACTTCACACAGTCGCCGTCTGGTAAGCCGAGGTTGTTTTCCAGGCACCACTTGACCAAATTCCCATTGATGGAGGCAATGGTGTCCCGGGTCCAGGTCTCTTTGACCGAAACCACCCATTGGCGGTCCATCTCCTGGTAAACCTGTCCATTTTCAACCCAGCGCCTGCTCACATAGTCAGCGGGCGAATAGGTCGTCAGCGTTTCTGACCATTGAGTGGAGGTCAGCCTGGCAACCCGCCGCTCATAGAGGTCGTTTTCTTTGATGGTGTAGACGATTCGGATTGTCCGAGCCGCGCTGATGGTCTTGTCATAGGTCCAGTCTCTTAGAGGCATTATTTGTTCCTCTTTTTCTTTTTTGTGATCGCGTCGTAATTGACCAGAACATTGTCCGCTGGCTCCGTGCCACCGGCAATGGGCTGCAAATCGATCAGATCTCCATCCAGAAGTGTTGGCCCTGGCTCTGGGGTGGCAATCTGAATCTTGTGAACCACAAAACGCTCCCGGGCGTTCAGCCGCCCAAACAGGCAATGGCTCTTGAGCAAGTCACTGATGATGCTCACATAGCCGCCGCTGAGGTCAATCTCTCTGCGGGTGAAATAGAACGTCAGGGGCTCAGACGACTTGGCCAGCTTGATGCCGATCTTGCTAAGGCAATACTCCAGCAACAGTTGCGCGCTCACTGGCGGCGGCGGCCACGTCACGACGTAATAACTGGGGTCCTGACCATTGGGCAACGTGGTGCCTAAGGGGTAGACCGGGGTGGCCGTCCCTTCCCACCAATCCGGAGGGTGCTCGGCGGCCTTGAACGTGTCGGGGACCTTGCGGCTTTCCATCAAGGTCAACTTGCAGCCCACCTCCACCACCGTCTTGTCGCGGAACGGGTCGGCGGTGCTTTTCAACACCCGCAGGGGCCTGGGGAAGCGGGTCACCGTGCCGTACTGATCCTGCTGGTAGGCGAGTTCAACCCGGGTGCCGCGAACAAAATTTTTAACCCCGCTGATTGATAGCTCTCCCGTAGCTCGCACAATCCCAGTATCTAGCAAGAGGTCATCACTGACTGATCCCTCAATGATCTGGCCCAAGTTGCAGACTATTTTGGCCCTAACATCAATACTCATGGCACCATCCAGAGGTCCACACTGACAATGCAGCGTGTTGTTTTGGTTCCGTTAGGCGTGGTGATCTGCCGCCTTTGCATAGTGGGCGTGTTAGCGGGATAGTAGCTTCCGCTGACCGGGGTACTGGCCACAGTGGTGGGGTACCAGCTGCTGCGGATGGCCTGCCAGCCTGACTCGGTGGTGTAGCCGTTGATGCGCTTGACCGCCACCGCGCCTAACGGTCCGTTGATATAAACGTTTCCAGACGCGGTACGATCCAGTTGTGGTCCACCTTCAAACCCATCGGGCTGCTCCAGCAGGGTTAGCGTGGTGCTGCCTAGGGTAAAACTGCCGTGGATGTTGGATTCAGCGTCCTCATTTTCCAGGTCGCGCGTCAGCTGCCGCTTGAACGCATCAAGAGACTGGCTGGCGTCGATCAGGCCAAAACTGGTGCGGATGTAGGCGCCTACCGCTTCGCCGCTCGGCGCATTGGTGAACCAACAGGGGACATTGCTCCATGTTTTGCCAGCGGCCGAACCGCTGAAGTTCACTGTGGCGCCGACGGCCAGCGACACCGCAGTGTCTGCGTCAGCTTTTCTGGCGTCACTCCAGGTTTCAAAGATCCCTAGCAGGCTGAGCCAATCGGCTGGACGGACCAGTCCCTCAATGTCCCACTGCCTCGGCGCGAGGCCTCCGGTGATGTCAACCTCGCTGTACCCGAAGGGCTGGGCCTGCAGGTCAGAGATGGTCAGGGTTTCCAGGGTGACAGCCATGACTCACCGCATCCGATTGAGCAGGTTCAAGTGGCTGGCACCGCCGGCATCATTGCGGACTCGAACTCTTACGTTCCAGTCCTTCTCCACCAAGCGATCAACGCTCTGTTGCAGCTTGCCGATCGCCAGGGCCTGGCCAGCAACAGTGGCCGCCAAGTCACGATCGATGCCGGATTGCTTGGAGATAGAGCCTCCAGAAACAGCGGCAGGCGCCACTCGGCCTGCATCAAAGACGCCCTGCGTCTTCAGGCTTTCTGTGATGCCGGCAGGGATCACGGTGCCACTGCTGGGAGCAGTCCAGAGGCTGTTGGCAGGCCGGTTGATCAGGCTGAGCTTGCCGGCGGCAGTGAGGAATGATTCCTGGCCCAGGGAGCGGCCAGCAGGGCCGTCGTTGATGCGAACGGTCTGGCCAGCGTCCACTGGGCCACCGGTCCAGCGGCTGCCGGGGAGGCCGGAAGCCTTGGATAGCCAGTTGTAGAACTCCCTGGCGGCACCAGCAGCTCTCACCATGGCGTCACGAACGCCACCAGCCGAGCCTGATGCCCTGCTGAGGTTCCCGGCCATGTCAGCGGTGGCCACCTCTCCAGCACCTTGGGCAGCTGTCTCCAGAGCAGTCACCAGCTGCGCTGACCGTTGAGCGCTATCCACGGCATTGGCGCCGACCTCTCCTGTTTGATCTGCTGCTTTTCCAGCCTGATCACCAGCTTTGAGCAATTGGCCTTCGACGCCAGCCGCAGCAATGGTCGATCCCTCCAGGTTGGTCTTGGCCTGGCCAGCAGCTGATGCCATTTCAGCGGTGCTGCGCGAGCTGTTTTGCGTGGCAGTTACCAGCTGCCACGTGCCATCAGCGGCTTGCTGGAATGACATGCCTGCAGCGGCAGCGGCAGCTTGTATTGCTTGCGTGGGCTGAACGGTATTTTGAGTGGCAAGCTGAATGCCCTTTGCAGCCCCCTCAGCAACAAGGCCGTTTTGCGCTGATTGCGCCTTGGTATTAGCCACCAGCTGTTCAAGAGGCTGCAGCCTGCCAAGGAGATCAAGATTCGATTGCTGCAGTCGGACGACTTCTCCAGTTTGCGCTACCTGAGCTTGTGCAATGGCGATTTTCTCTGGATCCTTGAATACTTTGTTGTTTTCCTCGTTTAGTGCTTTTTCTGCCTTGAGTAGCTCAATTCTTGCATTGGCTAGCTCTACATTTGCTTCGTAGCGGGCTTTTTCTTGTGTCAGCGCAAGGAGGGCTCCTTGAATTTGTTGCTCTTGCTGTAGTGCTGCAAATCGCACTTGAAGCGCCTGTGCTTCTGTGGCGCGATTTTGTTGCTTGATTGCTTCCAGCTCGGCTTCGCCTGTTTTTTGCAGGCTGGCAATTTGCTGCTCTGAGGCTCCGCGCTCTTTAGCTGCGTCAAGTTGTTTCGTGAGTGCCTCCTGGGCCTGCTGAAGCTCGTACTCACCGCGTGCTTTGGTGATGTTGAAACGCGATTGCTCAAGGTCTGCCAGCGCTTCTCCGTAGCTCAGTAGCACCTGTCCTATTTGTACAGCAGCTCCTGTATCTGCCGCTTCTGCATTAAAATTCTTGACCTGGGCGGTAAGCGCCGCCATGCTCAGCTCTTGCTGCTTAAGCTTGTCGAGCACAAGCCCGCGCTTGACGGCTTCCTCTTCAAGAGTGCGCAATTGCGTCTGCGAGATTTGCGCGCTGGCTTGCATCGAGCGAGCCAGTGTCTCGTAATGGGCAGCCAGCTCTGGCTGATTGTTTTTGCGTGCTGATTCAGCCAGCGTGGTGTACTGACCGGCAAGGCCAGCGGCTTCCGCCGAGGCTGCTGCAAGTTGTTCGCGATTCTTTGTTAGCTCTGCTGTGTATTCCTTGACTGCTGCGGGCGACACCTGGTTGACTGCTTGCAGTCTTGCAGTGAACGTTGCAGCGCTAGCCGAGGCTGCGTTGAGCTGTTCATCAAACTGCTCTACTGCTTCGCCGCTTTCAATAATCTTTTGACTTTTTGCCGCTTCCTCATACAACTTAGGAAGCCAGATCATGATATTAGAGCTATTGTTCAGTTTTTCAATGGCGCCACTTAGCTGATCAAACGCATCCTTGGCTGCCCTTCCAATGACAGGAATCTCTTTGAGCTTGTCGGTGAATCCTTCGATGGTGCGCCGTACCGATGTGAAAGCTTCGGCGACGGGGCCACCTTTGCGGCCAAAGTCTTCAAACGTGGTGCCGTTTTTCTCTAATACCTGCCCGAAGCGCTCAACCGACTGCCAGCTGGCCTCGGTGTCTTTGCGCACATCGCTCATGATGTTGTTGTAACCCACCACTGCCGGCACAATTGCAGCCAGGGCAATCAACAGTGGGGCCGCTGCAACAGCTGCTGCCCCAAAACCTGCCGCTACACTTTTGAGACCGGCGACAACTCCTCCAGCGGTCAGCGTGCCAAGGCTGTTGAGCACACCGCTCAGGCCCAATGCAGCCTTTGAGGCGCTGGCCGCACCGGTTGTCATTCCGCCTTGCAGCACCGCCGCAGTGCCTTGGAGGCCTGCCTGTGCGGCCGCTGACCCAGCCGCTGCACCCCGCAGGTTCAGCCCCAGGTCAAAGAGAGCAGCCGAAGCGTTGATCAGGCCGGCACGCATCGTGAGCACGCCCCGTGCGGTCAGGTCAGCCAGCGCCACCTTGCCCTGTGATGCCATCACTTGAATGGCCAGCGTCAGCTGCTGAAATCCAGCTGCCGCCTGAGCGGCATTGAGATTTCGCAGGCCCTGGGCGATCTGCGCCAGCCCTGCCACCGCCGCACTGCTGCTGGTGGTGGTGAAAGCAGCCTGCAACGCCGCCCATGCAGTCTTGGCCCGGGCCAGATCGGCAATGAATCGGCCGCGCAGTTCGCCAGCCAGCGCTCGCACACCAGCAATTGCCTCTTGCACCATCGCGGTGCCCACCGCCTTGGTAAAGGCAATCTGCGCCACCGTGGCAGCCACGTACGCCCCGGCGAGCAACCCAACTCCTGCCGTGAGGGTTTTCACTGGCCCAGGCAAGGCCACGATCGCACCCACGATCAGGTTGGCGGCATCAATGAACGGCAGCAGCGCTGCTGCGGCCACCGCACCCAGGGTGTTGCCAATGGCGCCGAGGCTCCCGTCAAGAGCCTTGAGCTTCATCTCAAAGCCCTGCATTGCATCCCGAGCGGTATCGGTGGCGCCTTTGGTGTTGGCCATCGCCGTGGCCATCTTTTTGATTTCGACCTCGCTTTGATTGAGCAGCGCCAACCATTTGGCGCCGTCGTCTTCACCGCCGAAGAGGTTGGCAGCCAGGCGGATCTTGCTGGAAGGGTCGAGCTTCTCAAACGCGCCCTTGAGTTTCAGGAGCACCTCCTCCATCGGCCGGAGGGTGCCATTGGCGTTGTAGATGTCCACGCCAAGCGCCCGCATGGCCTTGGCTGCCATTGCCGACTGCCCGGTGAGATCTTGCATCGCCCCGCCAGCTTGCGGTGCTGCACTGGCCAATTTGGAAAAGCCATTCCGCAAGGTGACGCCGGCCTCAGAAGCGTCAATGCCCGCATTGGTGAGCAGACCAATGGCAATGCCAAGGTCCTCTACTGACACGCCAAGGATCTTGGCCACTGGAGCGGCGTACTTGAACGCCATGCCCATCCCGTCAACGCTCGCAGCCGATGCGTTGGCGCCCTGCACCAGGGCATCCACCACCCGCTGCGCATCCTTGGCCTCCAGGCCAAAGCCCTTCAGGCTGGCCGAGACCACCGAACCCATGTTGGCAAAGCTGGTGCCGGTGGCTTCAGCCCCGCGCACGATGGCGCCCAGGCTGGTATTGGCCTGGTCCACCGTCATGCCACCGCGGACCAGCTCGGTGGCCAGTTGTGCCACTTCCAGGGTGGTGCCAGCCGCTTCAATGCCGACCTGCTCCACGGAACGGGCAAGCTTGTCGTAGCCGCCGGGCTCACCGGCGGCGGCAGCGGCTTGCCGCAACTCGGTGTCGAGTCGCCCAAACTCCGACACCAGGCCACCCATGGCCGCAATGGCCCTTTGGGCACCTTCAACCACCAGGTTCGAGAGGCTGAAGGCAATGCCCTGCACCACACCATCGAGAATCCTGAACTTGTCGGTGCTTTGACCGGCCATCGACAGTTCGCGTTCCGCTTCCTGGATCGCGGCGCTGAGTTCCTTGAACCGCTGGCTGCCGATAGCGACACGCTGCAGCTCATCCTGCAGGTCCCCTAGGCGGCTGCGCATCGCCACCAGGCTGGAGGGATCGGCATTGATCAGCACTTTCCTGGCGCTGATGTCTCTCAGGTTCTTTTCCAGGACATCAATCTGCCGCTGGGCATCGGAGAATTCTTGAGAGTCCACGTCTAGCTTCAACTGCTTGGACTGCAGCTGGGCGAGCTTGGTCTGCAGGTTGGTGATAGAGCGATCGTCCACAGAGAGCGCCAGCCGGCGGCGCTGCACGGATTCGATCAGCCCCTCGATTTCCTTGATCTTCTGTCCGGTCTTGTCAAAGGCTGCGGAGTCAACAGCGACCTTGACTTGCCGCTGCTGCAGGCGGGTCAGTTCAGCATTGAGGGCGGCCAGGCTCTTGCTGCTGAAGCCTTGAATGCCCTCGCCGAGGCCCTTGCCCACATTGTCGCCGGCCTGCTTGGCCCTGCCCTCGAGCTGCTGAAAGCCACGCAGCAACTCAGAGAAGTCGCCGCCTACCTGAATTGAAAAGTCGCTCATGCCACCTCCACCACGGTGGGATTGGTCCAGGTGATCGCCACCTGATCGATCACGCCAATGCCTTCACCCGGCGCATCGCCCGGCACGGGTGTGGCGCTGGCGCCCGGCAGCAGGGCCAGGACCCGCTGGGCCACGGCCTGCAGCTGCGCGGCTGACTGCCAGCCCATCACGTAGATCCGCCAGGTGGGGTTGGGCAGGGTTTCTGTGCTGAGCAGCACCCGATTGGCAAATCCCGGCACTGCTGTGATCACCAGCTCAATGCCTTGAGCGACCATGCCGGGCGAGAGCTTTTCATTGGCGGCCAGCACAGCGATGGCCGGCCGCGTGGTGCCATCGACCAGGGTGTAGCTGCCCAACGCCGCGGCGATGGCCGCATCTGCCTGCAGCCGGTCGTAGATCGCCTGGGCGGTGGAGGGCAAGGCCATGGCCCAGCTTTCCGCTGCCACCGGCAAACTCTGCAAACCGCAAAGCGGCCATGGATTTGCCACTGCATGAGCAGTTCACGATCAGCCAATGGCGGTCAATGATCGACAGTGCTGGCCCCCGCGATTTAGAGGCCCTGCGAACGATCAGCCACAAGGTGCTGGATTACGCCATCACCAATCGCGCGTTTGCCATGCAGCAAGCTGAAGCGTTACTGCCCAGGCATGAAAAAGCCCCAGCCGCCGAAGCGGCCAGGGCAGCAGAACAGCCGGATCAGAACTCCAGCTCGTAGGGTCCGTAGGCACGCAGGGTGGTGCTGTACTTCACGATCTCACCGGCCGCGGGGGATTCCTCGAAGCCGGTGAAACGTCCGTAGCCGTAGCTGGTCTCGGTGAATCCAACGGGGCCGATCCGGGCATATTTGACCATCAGGCCTTCCCGCACCGACTCTTTGGCGGCGATTCGCATGAGCTTGTAGGCGGCGTCGTTGTGGTTGGTGACGCCCTCCAGGCTCCAGCTCATTGATTTGCTGGTTGCGATCGAGGTGTCAAACGACTTGGATTCGTCGTCATAGGTGGTGACCGTTTCCTCGTTCTCCGATTCAGACGGAGCGCAGTTGGTCAGACCCAGCAGGCGGATCGGATTGTGGGTGCCATCCAGCGCCAGGGAGGTGCCAACCACAAGGCCGCTGGCCACGGTTGCCTCGGTGACGTTTGCAGTGGTGATCGCATACGACAAGGTGAACGGTGCCGAAGTGGTCACGGCGGTTACCACGAAGGTGCCGTTGAGGGCCGCAAAGGGTGCCGGCAGGCCGCTCACGCCGATGGTGGCACCCACGGCGATGCCATGGGCTGCGCCAAAGGTCAAAGTGGCCACGTTGGAAGCAATGGCAGCTTTGGTGACCACTTTCCCCTCGCCGGCCAGCAGCTTGAAAGAGCTGGCGGTACCGGTGGGGATCACCAGGGACGTGTTTGCCAGCAGGGTGGTGTTATCGATGAACTTGCCAGCACCCAGGCCGGCATTGGGGAGCAGGGTGGAGAGGGTGACGGAACCTTTCTTCAGCACCTGGAAGAAGAAGTTGTAACCGTAGGCCTGCGAATAGACCGAAGACATGGGAGCAGCAGAACGCTTCTCTCCCAGCGGTCCAACACCGCACAAGCCGCCGCGACGGCTTAAAGGGTGCGTGGAAACCTAGCCGTAACCCGCCATCTCAAACCGCTCGTGAGCTGCTACCCCCGTGGCGTGTGCCACTGCCCGCACATGAAAAAGCGGCCATTTCAAGCCCGTGTGTGGTGGCAGGGCCGGTATTGGAGTTTGGGGTATTTCGCCAGCATCACGGAAGCAGAAATCAGGGTGAATCGGGTGTATGCGGAGATGGCCGAGTGGCAAGAAATGCAGCTTCCTCCGCCCACACTGCTCCCCCTCCTGCAGCGGCGTGAGGAACAGCAAGCCAGTAGGAAGGATCCGTCTCTCCCGGCCAGCGGAACGGGCGATCTTGCCCCTGAGCCGTGCCCTCTGCGATGAGGAACCCGCTCCAGCCGCCCGGGGCCTGCCGCGGCGCCAGAAGGATGGCGTCATCGGCCACCAGGGCAAGCAGCGGCGGCGGTGTGTGGCCAGAGCCTGCAGCAGAGAGGGGCTCATAGAAGGCAAGCGCAAAGGCCGGGAACTGGCTGATGCGAATCAGCGCAAGCATGGCGGCACCGGCCTCTGCGGGCGGCTGCTCGCCAGGTGTCTCTTGCCGGAAGAAGCAGTAATCGGCCAGCGGCGGCAACTTGACGCCCTCGCGGGCGTGCAAGGCGTCATTGCGCTGTGCCGCACCTGCAGTGGGCAACTCAGCCCAGTGCAGCTGCTGCCTCAGCCAGCGCTCTCCTTCTTCGATCGCTTCGATGATGTAGGCGAGGGTGAGGCCGGCAAAGCGCTCGGGTCCGAACTCGGGGGCATGCGGCCAGAGGCGGCGGCATCGCCAGTAGAGCACTCGCCAGTCGATGGGCTGGGGGAGTGCTCGAGCAGCGTCGGTTGTGTCACCGGCTCCGGATCGGTAGCTGGCGAGTGCTGATCCTCGGAATCCGGCGGCACGAGCTTTCCCAGCGTGTCCACCATTTCTTCAATCTGCTCCTCTGTGGATTTGAGCTGTCCCTTGATGGACTTCTCTGAATCGGCAAAGGCGGCAATGGCGTCCTGCAGCGGCGTCGGGAGGGTTTCGGTGTCAGTGGTGCTCCAGGCTTCGCAACCGGGCAGCCTGCGGGAGATCAGCGCGGTGACGGTGCGAAGAGTGAGCTGACGGTATTCGTCGTTGAGCGTGTCCTGGAGATCGGCAATCAGGTCAGCGTGACGGAGCATCACCCGCTGCTCGGCAGCATCCAGGGGCACCGGGACGCCCATGCGAGTGGAGAGGATCCGGATGGCAATGCGCTGGGCCTCCACTTCCTCGGTGCCGTCTTCGACAAGGGCATCAGCCAGGCGCGAGGATTCGCGGTAGACGATCGACTGATATTCGTGCTCACGGATGTCGATGAGTTCGCCGGAACGCAGGGCGCCGAAGACGGGGAACTCAAGGGAGCATGTTTCGCCATTGACTTCGGCTGAAACGATGCGTGTCTCGCGCTTGGGCGCAACAACAAAGGGAAGCGATGGTGATGGCATGAAATGCCGGTGGGTGGGTGCCGTAGGTTTCCGGCTTAACGGCCTTGGCGGAACTTGGCGAGCCAGACGTTCTGCAAGCGTTCACCGAGCTGATAAACCTTCACGCCTGAGGTATCTTCCTGGCCGAGCACGGCCCGGGTCCAGGGCCGTGGCGGGAGGTAAACCCGCTCAGCGTCACGGTTTCCCCAGGGGTAGATGAAGGCGCCCTCGTGAACGGCAGTGGCGTAGTTCGCGGACCAGCTGAAGGTGGCCTGATAGGGCCCGGTCATCCGGTAGCTGCCGGTCTGGCGAAGGTTGCCGGTGTCGATCAGGTTGCGTGGGCTGCCGACTGGGCTGCCGGCGGTGCGTTGGGTGGTGCGTGGCCAGTCCCAGGCCTTGGCGGTGAACGACTGCTGGAATGCCGCAAACAGCTCACCCATCACGATCTCAGCGGCGCGGCGTGAGGCATCGCGAGCACGGGCGGAGAGGTTGCCGGTGCTGACGCGAACGTTGATGCTCATGCGGCCACCTGCAGCTCAACGGTGATGGCGTCGCCGAGCTGTGCGCGGAGCTCGGCGCCGATCCCACCAGGGCCGAAGGCGCCACCGAGGGACGTGATGGTGGCCTCACCCTGCTGGCCCTGGACGGTGGGGAGGGATTCGAGCACCCCGAGGAACCCGCGGCCCGAGGCGCCGGTGAGCAGGCCGGCCGGTGCCAGGCCGGTGGTGTCCCAGGTGAGCGCTGAGGTGGGCTGCAGCCAAGATGTGTTGGCCGGGCGGCTGGCCCAAGCGGTGATGTAGCCCTCCAGGGTGCGGGTGCGTGGATCAACCGACGGCGTGGCCTGGCCGATGGTGGTGGGGCCCTTGGCGAAGACGTGCAGGATCCAGCTGGCGGTGGACGTGGGCACACCGGAGCGGAAGTTCGCAGGGGCCACGGCCGGCTGTGGGATCAGCAGGCGGAGGTTGGCGTAGGGGGCGAAGTCGGTGGGCATGGGTCAGCTCCGCAGCAACGCAGCACCGCTGCCAGCGCCACCGTCGTAAGCCTTGAGGCCCAGGGCCTGCAGGATCTTGGCCTTTAGCCCGTCCACCCGGGCATGGAGCACTCCACCAGCGGTGGAATCGCTGCGGGTGCCGGCCTGGTACGACACCTTCAGCAGGGAGGCGTCCCACTCGAGCACGTCGGCCTTGGTCTGCCGATCGGCCTTGTTCAGCGTGACGCCAGGCGCTGGGCCCTCGTAGCTCTGCACGTTGCCCAGGTGGGCGGTGCCATCGCTCACCTTGTCGGCCCAGTCCTGCTCGAGCGCCTCGACCTCATCAATCCAGTCCTGCAGCTGGGTGACGGCATCGGCCGAGGCCTCCGCCACCCGGTTCATCGCCGCGGTGAGCTGGGTGAGGTTGTAGGCCGACACCGGCCACAGGGCATAGCCGCGGATTCGCTCGCGGTCGCTGCTGCGCCACGGCGGAATGGTGTTTGGGATCGATGCAGGCATGGCTATGGCGCGATGCCTGAAGGTTTCCGGGGCCCACGGCGCGGAAACCTAAGCCGTTGCCACCCACCACGCCATGAACCCGACCGTCACCGCCGTTGGCCGTCGCCTGCGCCCCAAAAACGGCGAGCCGCAGCGTCTCCACGTCATCGCGGTCAAGCCTGATGGCACCGCCACCACTGTTGTGGATCGCGTCCTGATCCCGGCTCAGCCGGAAACCTGAGGCAGTAACTGCTCAGTCCCATGGCCCGCTCCTACAAGCGCGATTCCCGCGGTCGTTTCGCTGGTGGGGGCGGGGGATCCGGTGGCGGCAGCAAGGCGGCCAGCACCCGCAAGGCCAACACCGACCGGGCGAATGATCTGAAGGGCAAGGGCACGGTTGCAATCGGCTCGCGCGTGAAGGCCAAGGGTTTCGCTGGCGGCAAGGGCGCTCAGCAGCGCGCCGGTGGGCTTCGCGGCAGCCGCACTATTCGGGCCGGGGCCCGCGCCAACACGGTGAACAGCCGCGGCGGAATGTCCAGCGCCCAGCGAATCGCGACCACAGCCGCCAATCGCGCCAAGGCCCGGTCTGCCAGCAAGGCCGGCCAGGGCGGCAAGCCACCTGCACGCACCAACAAGGCGCCGGCCAATGCCGCCAAGGATCGCTACAAGGAGCTGAGCGGCCGGGTGCGCCGGAGCTCGCCCAACCGTTCGGCTGCTGAGAACCGCTCCGCCGCCGGTGCTCGCCGCAGCATGGCCGCGATGGTCGCCAAGCGAGGTCGCCGCTGATGGCCCGCCGCTACGTCCGCGATGCCCGCGGCAGGTTCGCCAGCGGCAGCTACCAGGGCCAGACCTCTGGTCGTGGTTCCAGGCTTGGCGCACCAGGCCGGGCCGCCAAGCGCGGCAGCACTATCCGCGCTGCTGCACCCGCAGGCACCATCGGCAGCCGGCGGCAATCACCTGCAGCACCAAAGAACGGCATCCGTGCCACGGGTGGCCTGCCAAGGCCGCAGCCGCGCAACGTGGTGAAGCCCACCAGTGGGCGGAGCAGCAGGCGGCAGCCGTTGGCGTTGAAAGCCAATGCCGTCCGGGCTTTCAATCCGAAGACGCCCAAGCTCGGGCTGGGGCAGATCGAACGGCAGGCCGAACGATCGATCAAGGCTCTGGACGCCGAGATGAAGCGGTTCAGCGATGCGGTGAAGTCCAAGCGGCCACGGATTGACGCGATGAAGCGGCAGCTGCAGCGCCAGAACGCCAGGGCGATGGTCCAGCGGCTGTCCAAGGATCCAATCGACCGGATGCTGGCCGGGGTCGAGATCGGCGTGAGCGGCACTAGGCCCGGCGCTAAAGCCATCCAGCGGCGGATGCAGCGCGCGGCCGACGCTGCAGCGCGTGGCAGCAAGCCGGCCGCCAAGGCGCGGGAGATCTATGGCAACCAGCTGGCGTACACCGGCAAAGGCAAGGCCAAGGCCGGCCGCAACAACCTCCGGCCGGGCCCTAGGAACACCCAAGGCCCACCGAAGCGCCGCAAGGGCCGCCGCCGCTGATCACCAGTCCCCTTCGCGGCTGATCCGCAGGATCCGCGAGCCTGGGCCTGCCAGCTCCAGGGCGGCAGAGCAAGCCTGGGCAGCAGTCACCGCCAGCAGCTCAAACGTGCCGGCGGTGGTGACGACGTGAAACACGCGGGGCATGGTCAGGCCACCGCCATTGCCAGCTCGAGCAGCTGCCGCTTGGCCAGCTTTCGCCGCGTCCCGGTGAGTGCCATCAGCTGCCACTGCGCCGCAGGCACAGCAACCGGCAGCCAGCGAAGTCTGACCTCAGGGTTTGATTTTGGGCATCAGCGTGCCGCGCACGCGCCCTTGCAGCAAGTATTCGCCGGTGTTGCTGTTGAAGTTCATGGTTTCTGCGGTGAACACATCACGGTCACGGGTGATGTGAACCGGGGCAGATGACACCAAGCGGTCTTCGTCCGGCAATGCCTCCAGTCGTTCACCCCGCAGCTCCACCTGGGCACTTGTGCCGTGCGGGTGTCGGATGGCATAGGCATCCCCGATCAATGTGACCCGCGTGCCATCGTCTGTGGCGATGCCTTGCACAGCTTTGGCATTCATGGTGGCACCCGTTTCGCTTTCGGCGTAGATGCGAATCTGGTCGATGTTCAGCGCTTCGGTTGCCGGGTAGTGCTGTGCTTTGTCACCGCTGACTTCGCGCGTGATGCGCCCGGACTTGTCAAACGATTTGACAGAAAAATCAGCCAAGCGGTAATCCGGGTCCTGGCGCACGGGCTTGTTGGTCGAGGGAGTCAGCAGTTCGGGCACGCTTCGCACCAGCCACCAACTGCCCGATGCCAGCAGGGCCATCATGATCAAGGGCAGGTAGACGCTGAGTTGGTCCAGCAGGCGGCGAAAAAAGTTCATGCGGATGGGCCTGTGTGCGCGTTGACGCCGACCTGTGCCAGCAACTTGGCGTATTGGCCGCTGGCCACCAGCAAGACATCGCAAAAGGCGCGGGCAGCGCCTTCGCCGCCTCGTTCGATGGTGATGTGGTGTGCCACCGCCTTGGCTTGCGCATGGCCGTTGGCAGGTGCACAGGCAAAGGCCGCGCGCTGCATCACCGGCAAATCGGGCCAATCGTCGCCCATGGCCGCCGCTTGAGACCAGTCAAGCCCCAAGGTTTGCAAAAATGCTTCGGCTGCGGGCCGCTTGTCTTCCGTGCCAAACCGGGCGTGGGTGATGCCCAATGCCTTGAGCCGCAAACGCAGTGCGGGCGAGTCACGGCCCGTAATGACCACCGGCGTGATGCCCGCTTGTTGCAGCAACTTGAGGCCTTGTCCGTCGAGCGTGTTGAAACGTTTGAGTGCTTCGCCGGCTTCAGAAAAGTAAAGCCCCCCGTCAGTCAGCACGCCATCGACATCAAAAAATGCAACGCGAATGCCTTGTGCTTGCAGCAGCAGCTCGGCTGGGTAATTCAGGGCGGGTGTCAAAGCTTGCATGTCAGATCACCTTGGCCCGCATCAGGTCGTTGGTGTTGATGGCACCGCACAGACGCCCGGCCTCGTCCACCACCAAAATGCTGGTGATGCGAAACTGTTCCATCATTTCGACTGCTTCGACGGCCAGTGCCTCTACGCGGATGGTGCGCGGATGGGCGTGCATCACATCGCGGGCCTTGAGGCTGCGCAGATCGGCACCCTTCTCGATCAGTCGGCGCAAATCGCCGTCGGTGAAGATGCCCAGCACTTTGTCCTGGGCATCCACCACCGACGATGCACCCAGTCCCTTGTGGCTCATCTCGCGCATCAGGTCCGTGAAGCTGGCTTCGGGACCCACGCGGGGCAAGGCATCGCCTTTGCGCATCACATCGCTCACGTGCGTGAGCAAGCGGCGGCCCAGCGATCCGCCCGGGTGTGAACGGGCAAAGTCTTCGGGTTTGAAGCCCCGTGCATCCAGCAAGGCCACGGCCAGTGCGTCGCCCATGGCCAGTTGGGCGGTGGTGCTGGCGGTCGGGGCCAGGTTCAGGGGGCAGGCTTCTTTGTCGACAGAGCAGTCCAGCACCACATCGGCGTGTTGCGCCAAAGAAGAATTCAGGCCGCCTGTCATCGCAATCAAGGGCACGCCTTGTCGTTTGAGCACCGGCAGGATCGCGACCAGCTCGTCGCTCTCGCCGCTGTTGGACAAGGCCAGCACCACGTCGATGAGCTGGATCATGCCCAGGTCGCCGTGGCTGGCTTCTCCTGGATGAACAAACATGGCCGGGGTGCCGGTGGAGGCCAAGGTGGCTGCGATCTTGCGGCCAATGTGGCCGCTTTTGCCCATGCCCGTGACGACCACCCGGCCTTGCACGCCCAGCACCATGTTCACGGCTTTGACAAAGCGTTCGTCCAGGCGTGCTTTGAGTTGCAGCAAGGCCGAGGCCTCGATGTCGAGGGTCTCGCGGGCGAGTTGCAGGGTTTGGGCGGTATTGGCGAGCATGACCGGCATTTTATCGGGCGCCGTGTATGGCCTGCGAAGATGGCGTTCAAGGCCACACAAGGCCCTTGTCCGTCCGGCTGAACTGCCCGTTCTGTCACAAGTGCTTGTTACCATCGAAGCATGAGCGCTTTGGAGTTGACCCTGTTGTATTTGCTGGCCGCGGTGTTGGGCGTGGTGGGCTGCCGCATGCTGAAGCTGCCGCCGATGCTGGGCTACCTGGTGGTGGGCGTGCTCATCGGACCCAATGCCTTGGCGCTGGCCCAAAACTCAGAAGGCATTCGTCATTTGGCGGAATTTGGCGTGGTGTTTCTGATGTTTGTCATTGGCTTGGAGTTCAATCTGCACAAGCTCAAGGCCATGCGACGTCATGTATTTGGTTTGGGCTCCATGCAGGTGATTCTCACCATGGTGTGCGTCACCTTAGGGTCCTTGTTTTTAAGCGTCATGGCGCCAAGCCTTTGGCACATGAGTTGGCAAACCGCATTGGCGCTTTCTGGTGCCTTGGCCATGAGCAGCACAGCCATTGTGATCAAGATGATGGTCGATCGCTTGGAACTTGATTCTGAGCATGGCAAACGCGTGGTGGGGGTCTTGTTGTTTCAAGATTTGGCTGTGGTGCCTTTGCTGGTGCTCATTCCAGCGCTTGGCTCGCCGCCCGAGCAAATGGCCACATCCTTATTGTTGGCAGCCGTCAAAGCGGCCGTGCTGCTGACCTTGCTGCTCACGGGTGGTCAGCGTGTGATGCATTGGTGGCTGATGTTGGTGGCGCGCCGCCAAAGTCAAGAACTTTTCATGCTGAACATTTTGTTAAGCACGCTGGGTCTGGCTTGGTTGACTGAAATGGCTGGACTCAGTTTGGCGCTGGGCGCCTTTGTGGCAGGCATGCTTATTTCGGAGACTGAATTCAAGCACCAAGTGGAAACAGACATCAAGCCGTTTCACGATGTGTTGTTGGGTTTGTTTTTCATCACCATTGGCATGATGCTCGATTGGCACATTGTGTGGGACCGCTGGGCATTCGTTTTGCTGTTGGTGACCGTGCCAGTGGCATTTAAATTCGTGCTCATTGCTGCCTTGACACGCCTGAGTGGTGCCACGGAGGGCATTTCGTTGCGGACGGGTTTGTATTTGGCACAAGCAGGTGAATTTGGTTTTGTGTTGCTCACACTGGGGAATCAAAATCAGCTGATACCCGCCGCGTGGTTCAACCCAGTGTTGGCCAGCATGGTCTTGTCGATGTTGGCCACGCCTTTCATCATCATGAATGCCAATCAGTGGGTTATGAAATGGGCGGCAAGCGATTGGTTGCAGCAGTCTTTGGAAATGACGCAAATTGCACAGAAGAGCATCAGCACTGAAAAGCACGTCATCATTTGTGGCTATGGTCGGTGTGGCCAAAACTTGGCCAAGTTGTTGAAGGCGCAAAAGATTCCGTACATGGCTTTGGACCTTGATCCCGATCGAGTGAGTCGTGCCATCGCGATGGGCGAGAAGGTGGCCTATGGCGATGCGGCACGCTTGCAAGCCCTGATGGCCGTCGGTTTGGCCAGGGCCAGTGCGGTGGTGGTGACTTACCTTGACAATGCGTCGTCATTGAAGGTGGTGGGTCTGACGCGTGAGCATGCGCCGCAAGTGCCGGTGGTTGTGCGAACCCAAGACGACCGAGATTTGGACAAGTTCCAGGCCGCAGGTGCCACAGAAGTGGTGCCCGAGACCATTGAAGGTTCATTGATGTTGGCCACCCATGCGTTGGCGCTGGTGGGGGTGCCCATGAAGCGTGTGATTCGGATGGTGCAAGATCAGCGCAGTCAGCGCTATGATTTGCTCAGAGATTTT
>CALJTZ010000474.1 GCA_937975655.1 uncultured Synechococcus sp.
GAAGCCATGAAGCCCTCAGTAGGGGGTGAAAGCGCATCTGGCTAGAACGAAGCAACACAACAATCCCCGGGAACGCGACAAGACAAGACATCACGTTTTGCAACGAGCCCATAGGTCGCATTCGGAGCTGGCTAAGACAGCAACAATGGCAACCTCCTCCACATGGCCCACAGCGTTGCAATCAGGGGCAGCTTTTTTCATTTAGTGGACAATCCTTGGACCCTCGGCAGCGAGGAAGCAGCTGCCGCCAGGCTTATCAGCGACGGGCTGATGCTCATTGACAATGGCATCATCACGGCACTAGCTCCGTACGACACCCTGTGCGACAAGTTGTCAGACTACAGACTCGAACACATCAAGGACAAACTCATTGTCCCAGGATTTATTGATGGCCACATCCACTTTCCCCAGGTGAGAGTGATGGGAGCCTATGGAAGCCAACTCCTGGATTGGCTGCAAAACTCGATTTTCCCGGAGGAGCTAAAATATCGCGACCGAAATTATGCTCAGACAGCAGCAACACACTTCTTCGAGGCACTTCTAGGAGCAGGCACGACAACCTGCCAAGCCTTCACAACATCCTCTCCTGTTTCAACGGAAGTTTTTTTCGAAGAAGCCAGAAGCCGGGGAATGCGCGTGATCGCCGGCCTGACCGGCATCGACAAGTTTGCACCAGAAGAATACTGCATTAGCCCTGAGGACTTCTACATCCAGAGCAAGCAACTCATCGAGCAGTATCATCAGCGCGATCGCTGCCTCTATGCCATCACACCACGCTTTGCCGTTGGCTGCTCAGAAGCCATGATGGAAGCTTGTCGCCGGCTCAAAGAAGAATTTCCAGACTGCTGGATTAACACACATATTTCCGAGAATCCATCAGAGATCCGACAGGCCAAGCAAGAGTTCCCAGACTGCAGTGATTACACCGCAGTACACGAAAAACATGGATTACTTGGGCCAAAGTTCACAGCAGGGCATGGCGTGTGGCTTTCCAATGACGAATTCGGCCGATTCTCCAAGGCAGGCGCTGCCGTTTGCTTCTGCCCACTCTCCAATCTCTTCCTCGGCAGTGGACTATTCCGACTCGGCAAAGCCATGGACCCAGATCAACCCGTACGGGTTTGCCTGGGAACCGACGTGGGAGCAGGAAATGCCTTCAGCATGATCCGCGTGATGGAAGAAGCCTACAAAGTGGGCCTCTGCAACAACACCACACTGGATGGCAGCATTAATCCTCGCGAGCAAGATCTTGAAGAAAGCAATCGCAACAAACTCAGCGCTTACCGTGCCTTTTACCTCGCCACCCTTGGAGGAGCCAAAGCACTCTATCTAGATGACACAATCGGAAATTTTGAGGTCGGGAAAGAAGCAGATTTCGTGGCCTTGGATCTCAAGGCCGGTCAACATGCCTTGGCCTGGCACCAGGAGCTGACCTGCGATCAAGGAATGCCAACCACTGTGCAACAAGCGGCAGAGCTGCTTTTTGGCTTACTCGCCTGCGGAGACGATCGCAACGTTGCCGAAACGTGGGTGTTCGGGAAACGGGTCTACCAATGCGAGGCACGAGCATAATCAATGACTGAATATAACGAGCCAAAAGAGCTGTTCATCTACACGTTTCACAATGAACTAGCCGATGAGCAGATACCTGACTTTCGAGCGCTGCAAGACAAGCTCGATGCAGCAGCCAAGGGCTTCGATGGCTACCTTGGTCAAGAGCTGATCTTTGAAGATCGCGAAGGGGGCACACACTGCACAGCCCGCATCCAGTTTTGCAGCCTGGAGCAATGCCTGGAATGGCTCGATAGTCGAATCCAAAGACGACTTCTGAGCGAAGCAGAAGCGAGCATGGGGTACCAATACCGATCCGGCATTGACCACAAGTCGTTTGAACAGTGGATCTCTTCGAAATCAGGCAAAAATGCGCCCATCTGGAAGATTAATTTGCTGGTTTGGCTAGCTCTCTACCCATCCGTGATGATACTAATCATCCTGGGACAGTCAACCCTTGGCAAGCTTTCCCTGCCTCTGAATATGTTACTGAGCAATGCCATTACGGTGGCTCTCACCGGTTGGTTCCTGGTGCCATGGCTAAGCCGGATCTACCAACCTTGGCTCGAGGAGCGATCCAACCGGTGGCAGATCATGGGGACGCTTTCCATCCTGGGATGGCTTCTGCTGTCGCTGGCGCTTTTCAACCAGCTGCCTGACATGCCATGGAGCCAGAGCTGACCATCTGACCTACGACTAGTGGCTGTACTTCAACCCAGTCCCTGAGGAAGCAACGGACCCAATCAGCAGCTGCACCAGCCTGCTTGGCACCATCAGACAATGATTCAGAGAGCCCGCCATGCAGGTGCGCATTGATTTGCACCCCCAAGCCTTTCAGCCGCTGCAGCTGTTAGAGCAGTGGCAGCAAGAGCTCGTGGCCGAGGGTGATCGGCGCGACGCCGCCGAGAGCATCTTTATTGGACGGGTGCGCCCCAGCGACGGCAAGGGCCACGCACTGGTGGCACTGGAGCTCGAGCACTACCCAGGCATGACCGAATCGCAACTGCAGCACCTTGCCAGCGCGTGCTGCCGACGCCACGGCGTCAGCACGGCCCTGGTGCAGCACCGCATCGGCAGGGTATTGCCCGGCGAGGCGATCGTGCTGGTGGCCATCGGCGCCGACCGGCGCGGCCCCGCCCAGCGCTGCTGCCAAGAGCTGCTGGAGGCGCTCAAACACGAAGCCCCGTTCTGGAAACGGGAATGGCGCGCTGATGGCAGCGGCACGTGGCTGAGCGGCAACACGCCGCTGTGAGCTCCTGGACCGCGCAAATGGGCATCTCAGCCCCAGCGGCCTTCCAAGCAGGCGCTGAGTGACACAACTCACAAGATCGGCAACCGCAGCAGCTGAGCCCAGAGCTCGGTGCCGGCCTCCAGAGAGCCCAGCTCCGCCGGGATCTCCAGCAGCAGATCGGCCCCTTGCAACGAGCCGATGCGCGAGGAGGCCTGGGAACCCTCCAGCCGCGCCAGCAACGCTCCATCAGCAGCCACCAGCAGGCGTGCCCGGGCCAGCTCCGGCCGGCCCGCACCGCGGCGCAGCGGGGTTTCGAGGCGCACCTTGAGCCGCGGCAACACCTGCAGTTCAGCCCCCTCCAGCCGCTGCAGGGCCGGCCAGAGCAGCTGCAGGGCGGTGATCGCGGCCGCCACCGGATTGCCCGGCAACCCGAAGAAGGGCACCCCCGCCACCTGGCCCCAGGCAAAGGGGCGGCCGGGCTTGAGAAACAGCTTCCAGAAACTCACCTGCCCCAATTCGGCCACCAACGGCCGAATCCAGTCGCTGTCGCCGGCGGACACGCCGCCGGTGCTCACCACCACATCGCAGCTCTGGGCCAGCTCCCGCAGGGCGATGCGCAACGGCTCCGGCTGGTCAACGACCACCCGCTGCTCGGCGAGCCCATACCCCAACCGCTGCAGCAGAGCGCGCAACAAGGTGCTGTTGCTCTCCCAGATCTGGCCTGGTCCCCGCTGCAGCCCAGGCTCCAGCAACTCATCGCCACTGATCAACAGCCCCACCCGCGGCCGGCGCGTCACCACCAGCTCCTGCAACCCGCAACTGGCCAGGCGCCCCAGATCCGCCACGCCCAGGCGATACCCCGCGGGCACCAGCTCGTCTCCGGGAGCGGCCTCCTCCCGGGGCTGGCGAATCCAGGCGTTGGGCCCGCAAGCTTGAAGCAGCTCGAGCTCCGCGCCCTCACCCACCACCCCCACCAGCTCCTGCGGCAGCACCCGCTCACTGCCCTCAGGCACCACGGCACCGGTGAGGATGCGCACCGCTTCGCCCGCCGCCAGGGGCGAACCGTGGGGCGTGCCCGCAGCCGAAACACCCACCAGGCGCCATCGCATACCAATGGCAGGCACAGCCCCACCCGCAATGGCATAGCCATCCATGATCGAAGCCCGAAAGCCCGGCACCGCTGCCGGGGCCAACACCGCTGCCGCGGTGGTGCGCCCCAGGCAAGCCACCAGGGGCAAGGTCTCCTGCAGGTCCAACGGCTGCAGACGCGCCAGGATCTCGGCCCGGGCCTGCTCCAACGGCAGCCCTTCGCGGGGATAGGGCTCAGTCATCGCGCCGCCAGTCGCCATGGCGCCCGCCGCTCTTACTGAGCAGCCGCACCGGCCCGATCGTCATGGCCGGATCTGCGGACTTGAGCATGTCGTAGAGGGTGAGCAGCCCCACCTGCACGGCAGTGAGCGCTTCCATCTCCACCCCGGTACTACCGGTGGTGCGAGCGCTGGCCTCTAGACGCAGCGTGCTGCCATCGCTGCCGGGCTCAATCGTGACCTCCACACCGCTGAGAGCGATCGGATGACAGAGCGGGATCAACTCCCAGGTGCGTTTCGCCGCCTGGATCGCCGCCACCCGGGCCACCGCCAACACGTCGCCCTTGGGCGCCCGCCCCTCGAGCACCAGAGCAAGCACCGAGGCCTGCATCACCAGAAACCCCTCGGCCTTGGCCTCACGGCGCGTGGGGGGGCGATCGCCCACTTCAACCATGTGCACCTGCCCGGCCGCATTGAGATGGGTCAGCTCTGCCATGGCATCCCAGTCCGGAGACCCACAGCATGGCCGGCTGAGCCTTCAGCTGCTGCGGCACAGGCCGGCCAGGTTGACTCCAGCCCCTCCTCAACCCGCCCAGACCTGCAACGCCTGGCTTCCCCACTGCTCCAAGGTCACCCCAGGAAGCAGAACCCACTGTTGGTTGAAAGGCAGCTCAACGCGCACGCCCTCGGCACTGCCGAGCACACGGGCCTGTTGACCTTCGCCCCAGAAGCCCCGCAGATCGAGGCGATCCTGGCTGGGATCAAAGCCTGCGATCGTGAGCTGACGGCCCCAGGCGTAGCCGAGGCGAAACTGCTCCGCCTGGTCGCCGCGGGCCTGCAGTCGCGTGTCGCCACTGCCGACCAGTACATCGACCGTTGGGGCCGGCACCCCGGCACCAACGCCACCGATGATCGGATCGACCGGCGTGATCGGTGCTGGCTCTGCGGCAGGTTGGCTGGAGGCTTCCGTGACAGCTGCGGTCAGCACCAGAGCTGCATCGAGGCTGGACAATTGCCCACCTCCTGGGATCAGGCCCTGCACGTAAGAGCGGGCCGTCGTACCCGGCTGCAGGGTCGTGCCCCAGCTGGGCGGGCTCAGGGTCACCTGCCAGGTGCCATCGGCCTGGCGCCGTTGCTGCATGGTGAAGTCGGACAGGCCCCGCAACTCATAACGGCTGTTGAAGCTGACGCTCCACTGGCTGAGGGCTTGCCCACCGGGGTTGGTCAGCAGAAGCTGACCCTCAAAGGCACCGCTCCACTGGCTGCTGAGCTGCAGCGCCACAGCAATGCCGCCGCTGGCCACAGGCGTTGTCGCTGCAGGACTTGCGGGCAGCTGCGGGTCCACCGGCACCGGCTGAGGAATCACCGGCTGGGTTTGCAGCTCCACTGGAAGTGCGGGGCCGCCGTTAGCTGGATCCTCCAGCACATCGGCCAGGTCGAACTGACCGTTACCACCCACAATCGCGTCAAAGCGCAACCCTGACGCGGCAGCAATCTCAGCAAAGCTGCGGCCATCCAGCCAGAAGTCGGCAGCTGCCTCAACCAGGCTGTCCGGATCACCGACCGCGTCATTCGTGAGGTCCCAGAACATCACACCACCGAGTCCCTTCTCACGAGCCCAGGCGCTCTTGAGGGCAATGGTGGCGGGAGTCTCAAACGAACTGAAGATCTGCTGCGCTGCATTCCAGAGGTAGGCAGCCTGAGCATTGTCGTCCCAGATCAATTGCCAACCGCCGGCACGCAGCTGGGCCAACACATCCTTGTAGTCATAGACGCCGGCTTCAAAGCTGCCAGGGGCAGCCCCGGCGGCACTGTCGCCATAGCCGAAGTCAACCACGCCGTAGTCGTCAGGGCTGGATTGCACCCCCTTCCAGGCGCGGGTGTAAGCGGGAGCACCGAGCACGATCTGCGAAGGATCAACGCCGGCCTGCAGGTAGCGATCGATCGCCGTGCTGATGTCGTAGCCGATCGCATCGCCTCGCAGTGGCGCCTGATGGCCGGTTGAGGCCTCCCAAGTGCCGTGGAAGTCGTAGGTCATCACATTGAAGAAGTCGACAAACTCCTTCAGTTCGCTCAACTGAAAGCCGGGGATCTTGTCGACCCCGGCAGCCGAGGCCACCGAGATCTCGTAGCGGCGGCCCAGCTCACCGCCAAGGCCATCAAGCTTCTGGCGCAGCAGCTGCAGGGTGGCGACGTAGTTGGCGCCGTCGGCGGTCGAGGCGGCGTTGCTCTCGAGGCCGCCGCCACCGGGATACTCCCAGTCGAAATCGACCCCATCGAACATGGTGTAGGTGCGCAGGAAGTCGACCACGGACTGGGTAAACACCTCGCGCTCTGCGGCGCTGTCGAGGCTGGTTGAGAAGTTGCCCGACAGGGTCCAGCCGCCGATCGCGATGCTGGTGCGCAGGTGAGGATGCAGGGCCTTCAGTTCGGCGATCTGGTTGAAGTTGCCCCAGACGCTCTGGCCGCTGCGGGGATCCTCTGCCGGGTAAAACCAGCTGTCGGCCTCACCACCGACGGCGTCCTGCGGATCCGTGAAGCGCTTT
>CALJTZ010000475.1 GCA_937975655.1 uncultured Synechococcus sp.
GTGATGTCGCACTGACAGGCCATGGTGACCGCCTCAATGGGGCTGCACAGCTCAGTACTCAGAAGCTCCATCACTTCAGGTGGCAGCGCCAATGCCATAGATCTGCTCCTCAACTACAGCTATAGGTAGCCAGGACTACTGCATGCCTGTGGCTTTTGGTAACAGGAGCTACACATCTGCGTGTAGAGCTCGCTTTCTCTGGGGTAGGGCTTTCCACGCAACCCAGAACTGGGGCGAGCGCTCAGTGCTGAACAGCGGCTCGCCTGCGGGGGAGGCGGGATTGGCGGCCGGTTCTCCTATCGGCTGTTGCTCTAGCAGAGCTGGTTCACCTTTGCCTGCGTCCCAGGGGGCATCCACCAGTGCGCACAACGCTTGGAATCTGGGCTATCCCAACCAACCATGGGGTTCTGGCTGGCTTTGCCATGAATCTCTGGGTGCTGCAAAAACGACCAACGGGACTGGTCGAGCCCTACGAGCTGACGCGGTTGCGGGAGGAGGCGCGCGCCCTTGACATCCGGTTTGAGACGGTCGCACCAGAAGACATTGATCTGATTGTCAGCCGCGGTGGTCGACGATCCATTCGGCGCTGTGGGGCCGAGGTTCAGCTCCCTGATGTCCTGCTGTCCCGGACCGGCAGCGGAACGGATTATTTCTCCTTGGCGATCCTGCGCCAACTCGAGCATTTGGGGGTGGCCGTGATCAATACCAGCAGCGCCATCGAGGCGGTCAAGGACAAGCTCTACGCCCATCAGATCCTTGCCCAGAACAACCTGCCAATTCCGCGCACGATGTTGGTGCGCTTTCCTGTGGATCCCCATCTGGTTGCCGAACAGATTGGTTTTCCCTGTGTCATCAAGCTGCTGGTTGGCTCCTACGGCGACGGGGTTGTGCTCAGCCGTGACCCAGCCAGCTTCCGTGACCTGATGGAGCTGGTCTCCGGGCTGGATCGCTCCCAGAGCCTGATCCTGCAGCAGTACATCGGCACAAGGCCTGGACAGGACCTGCGGGTCTGGGTGATAGGCGGCCAGGTCATTGGCGCCATGCTGCGCAGCAGTACAGACGGCAGCTTTAAAGCGAACATCAGTCGGGGTGGTGACGGGCAGGCATTTCCGCTGAACCCAGAGCTGGAGCGACTGGCGTGCGAATCAGCCGCCGCCTTGAACCTCGACATCGCCGGTGTTGACCTGCTGTTTGATGGCGATGGTTACAGCATCTGCGAGGTCAACAGTGCTCCAGGCTTTGAGGGCTTTGAGGCTGCGACGGGCCTGAACGTGGCCCACTGGGTGCTCGAGCACTGTCGATCCACTGTGCGCTCATCTCCGCCAGCTGAGCTGCGACACCAAATCAGCCCGCCAGATCTTGCTTACGTGATTTGAACATGGTCTGGCGCTGGTGGCTCGGCAATAGCCCGTGACATCACCGGGGCGGTGCCCCACCCGTGCCATGGGCCTCACCCTGATCGAGGCAGCCAAATACGAGAACCGGCTCGAGCACTTGGCTGTGCTCAAGACGTTTTCAGAGGGCGAACTGCTTGCCCGGCTGCCATTCATGAACATCGCCGGCAGCGGCCTGTTCTATTCCGCCGAGCAGGAACTGCCCTCAGTGGGCTTCCGCGCTGTCAACGAGGGCTACACCCAGAGCTACGGCGTAGTGGACCAGCGCGCAGAAGCGGTGCACCTCTTTGGTGGTGATGTGGATGTGGACCGTTCGATCGTGGACCTGATGGGCCCAGAGGCCCGGGCCAGCCAGATCGAGATGAAGGTGCGCTCGATGCGCCTCACCCTGGAGGCGACTGTGATCAATGGCGATACCAGCGCCAACCCCAGGGCCTTTGACGGGCTGAGCAAGCGGCTGCAGCCGGGTGATGCCATGGCGATCGACAACAGCGGCGGGGGCGGCACCTCCATGGGTTCTCCGCTGGATTTCGATCGCCTCGATGAGTTGATCGATTCGGTGAACGCCTACGGCGGCAGCAAGGCGCTGGTGATGAGCAAGGCGATGCGCCGCCAGCTCAATGCTCTGGCCCGCTACACCATGGGCGGCGGCGTGTACCAGACCAGCACCAACTCCTACGGGATGACGGTGCACCGCTACCAGGACTGCGACATCCTCACCGTCGACCGCGATGCCCAGGGCATCGAGGTGATGGGCTACGACGAGGCGGGCGGCACCAGCTCGATCTACTGCTGCACCTTTGGTGATCAGGGCGTCACCGGGCTGCAGGGTCCGTTCCAGGGCCGTTATGGGATTTCGGTGCGGGATCTGGGCGAGGTGCCCGATGCCCCGGTGTTCCGCACCCGCGTGGATTGGTACGTGGGCTTTGCCGTGCTGCAGCCCCGCGCCGCCGGCCGTCTGTTCAACATCACCCCCGCTGGAGCTTGAGGAGATCAGCCATGACATACGGAAACGGCAATCCGTTGCTGGATGCGGAGACCACCCTGGTGGGCTGGACCAACCGCAGCGCAATCCGAGGCCACGAGCACACGTTTCTCTCTGGGGAGGAGGTGCTGCTGAACACCAAGCTCGATGCGGCCTCACGCTTCTCACTGGTGGCCTCCCACCCCGGTGCCCCAGCAGCAGTGGAGGTGGAACTGCTGCTGGCACCGGTGCTGCGCGATGGCACCACCGGCAGTTGGATCAGTGCAGTGCGTGTGGCACTACCAGCAGAAGGCGGCCGGGTGGAGGCCTTCTTGAGTGGCCATGACATCCAGCTGAGCGCGGCCAATCTGGAGGATGTGGACCTGCCGGCGGTCTGCTTTGCCAAGGCACTCGTGACCCCTGCCACGCCGGAGGGGATGCACGTGGGCTTGACCGCCACCATCCCCGCCTGAGCACCATGCCGAGCCTGATTCGCCATGACCTCAGCGATCCCGCCATCCCGGAGGGGATGGTGCGGATCACGCGGGGCAGCAGCCATCGCTTCATCTGGCCGGTGCTGTTTGACGACAATTAGGTAGGCGGGTCGCGCCAACTACATAGGCGGGTCTCAGGACGCGACAACGGGCGTCCGATTCCGGTCTGGAGCCTCGCGATGCCCGCCCCTCTGTCGTTGCGGATCAAGGAGCGGTACATGGCCAAGCGGGCCAGTGGCCTCAGCCAGCAATTGGCGGCTGATGCGGTGGGCATCTCGCTGCGCAGCGCCCAGCGGATCGATCGGGGTGACCTGCAAGCCGGTGCGCAGCAGCAGGCGATCGGACGGCACTGGCGCACCCGCGCCGATCCGCTCGTTGAGGTCTGGGACAGCGTTTTGCTGCCCATGCTGGAGCGCTCACCCCAGCTGGAGCCGCAGACCCTGCTGCTGCACCTGGAGCGGACCTTCCCCGGCCAGGAGTGGTACCGGCGCAAGCGCACCCTGCAGCGCCGCGTCGAGCAGTGGCGTGCCTTGCATGGCCCAGCGCGGGAGGTGATGTTCCTGCAACACCACCAGCCGGGGGTGCTCGGCATCTCTGATTTCACCCTGCTCAAGGGCGAACCAATCACCGTGGCTGGCCAGGTGCTGGAGCACCGGCTGTTCCACTTTCGCCTGCCCTACTCGGGCTGGTGCCATGTGGAGGTGATCCATGGCGGCGAAAGCTTTGTCGCCCTTTCAGAAGCGTTGCAGAACGCTCTGGCGGCCTGCGGCGGGGTGCCGGCGGAGCACCGCACCGACAGCCTCAGCGCCTGCTTCCGCAATCGCGACGGCTCCTATGCCGCCGACTTCACCAGCCGCTACCGCGAGCTCTGCTCCCATCTGGGTGTGATCGCCACCCGCAACAACCGTGGCGTGGCCCATGAGAACGGCGCCATCGAGGGCCCGCATCGCCACTGGAAGAGGCGGCTGGAGCAGCAGCTGATCCAACGCGGTAGCAGGGATTTCGAGACGGAAGGGGAGTACCGGCAACTGGTGGCCCAGGTCACCGCCACGCTCAACAACCGCTACGAGGTCACCGGGAGGTTGGAGATCGAGCGGCTGCACCTGCAGCCGCTTCCGGTGGAGCGCTTTGCCGACTACGACCCGCTCACGGTGCGGGTGCGCAGCACCAGCACGATCGAGGTGCGGCAGGTCACCTACAGCGTCCCCTCACGGCTGATCGGCCAGCAGCTCACCGTGCACCTGCGCCATGACCGGCTGGATCTGTTCCTGCGCAGCCAGTTAATTGAGACGCTGCCTCGGCTGCATGCCCGCAAGGGCCAGAGCGGGCCGCTGAGACGGATCGACTTCCGCCACGTGATCGAGAGCCTGCGCCGCAAGCCCAGGGCCCTACTGAGGGCTCAGCTGCAGAGCGACCTGTTGCCAGGCGAGAGCTGGCGGCAACTGTGGCGCCAATTGCTTGCGGCCCTGCCGCCGGATGAGGCGGCCAAGGTGATGGTCGATGCCCTCCATGCCGCCGCCAGGCAGGACGACCTGGCCGGAGTGGAGCGGTATTTGCGGCGTCAGCTCCGTAGCGGCGAACTGAGCCTGATGGTGCTGCGTGATCACTACGGCCTGCGCCCTCCGCGGGGGCTTGCGGCCATGCCCCAACTCCAGATCCCTGAACACCAGCTGAGCAGCTATGACGAACTCCTGGGTGGAGCCCCCCAGCCGGCCGGCACTGGAAACGGCCCTGCCGGCCCTTCTCAAGCAACTGAAACTGGCGCAGTTCCGCAGCCAGTGGCAGGCGGCCGAACAGCAGGCCCAAACCGACGGCTGGACGCCAGCCAGCTACCTCTACGTGCTGGCGGAGCAGGAACACCAGCAGCGCCACCAGGCGCGGCTGCGGCGGCTGTTGCATGAGGCGCAGTTGCCCTGGCCCAAGACCCTGGCCGATGTCGACTGGGGTGCATTCCTTGATCTGGATCGTCACCAGATCGAGCAGCTCGCCCATGACACCGGCTGGCTGGATCGGGCCGAGAACCTGCTGCTGTTTGGCCCCAGCGGTGTGGGAAAGACCCATCTGGCCGCCGGGATCTGCCGCAGCCTGATTGCCCTGGACCGCCCGGCACGCTTCTTCTCCGCCACCACGCTGGTGCAGGAGCTGCAGCGGGCCAAGGCTG
>CALJTZ010000476.1 GCA_937975655.1 uncultured Synechococcus sp.
GGACCCGAGCATGCTGCGGCCGTTGTTCGTCGTCGCATTCGCCTATCTCGCGGCCTTCGTCGCGCTCCTGTTCGCCGGCATGCGCGCGCAGGTGCGCGCCGCCTTCGCAGACCGCAGCTACCTGTGCCTGCATGTGGGCTTCTTCACCTGCGGCTTCCACATTGCCTTTCTGGTAACCCACTTACCCGGCGAAGTAAGCCTCTGTGGTCTGCCCGCCAGCGTGGCCCAGGCCCCCCGTTGCCTGCCGGTGGAATCCCTGCGCTGCAAACTCGAAGCACTTGAAGCGATGGGCCCCCGCAGCAAACCCCTGGGAATCTGACCGGCTTCAGGTCTCCCCGTCCTTGAGCTTGGCCTTGCCCACGGTGTTCTGGGCGATCAGGTAGGCCACGGCGATGGCGCCCACGAACCCCAGGGCGTTGCGCAGCAGGGGAAGCAGGTCGGGTGTGCGGGTCACGATCGGGGCCACGCCGAACACCCCAAACAGAATCACCCAGAGGGGGGAAAGCAGCAGCACCCAGGCCCACTCCACCTTGTGTTCCGGCTTGCGGGGATAGGCCGCAAATCCCACGATCAGGCCCCCGAGCACCGAGGTGGCCAGGGTGAGCACCCACTGCTCATTAGGCAGCCCCGGCACCACCTGGCAGCCACCCCGGTCGAGGCAGGTTTCCACCGCCGCCAGGGAGTCCACGATGGCCGCATCCTGGCCGTGGTCTCGCACGTAGTACTGATTGCCGAAGCGCGTTTGCAGCTCCACCCAGTAGGTGCGCGGCATCAGGGCGAACAGGGCATCCCCCACGTTGAAATTGAGCAAGTTGCCGCCGCGCTCATCGGCCACCAGCAGCAGGCTGCGCTCATCGAGGCCCCAGAACTCCTTCACCGCCAGGCCGGGGGTGCGGTCGTACTGAGTGAGAACCCGCAGCTTCCAGCCGCTGCGCTGCTCAAAATCGTTGAGGTGTTGCTCCAGGCTGCTGCGCTGCTGGTCCGTGAGGATCTTGGCCAGGTCGATCACCGGCGTGGGGTGATCGGGCAGCAGGTCGGGATTGTCGTAGGCAGCGGCAGGGCCCACGCCCAGGCTGAGCAGCAGGGCTAGGCCCAGCACGGCGCTCAGCAGGCCGGCAGTGGCTCGTGCCCAGGCCTGCTGGAGAGTCAGACGAAGAAACTCCCGCGGGCCCATGGCAACTGCTTCAGTGGCTAGCATTCTCCCTTAGCTGAGCCCATCCCCGTGACTTCCCTTCCGGCTGCACCCGACTGGTTGGCCCAGCGCCTGGAGCAGGCCGGTGGCGCCGTGCCGTTTGCCAGCTATATGGACTGGGCTCTGCACGATCCCGAGCACGGTGCCTATGGCAGTGGCCGGCTGCAGGTGGGGCCCCGCGGTGACTTCGCCACATCGCCATCCCTCGGCCCTGATTTCGCCGCCCTGCTGGCCCCCCAGCTGGTGCAGTGGCTGCAGGAGTTGGCTGAGCACCATCCGGGCCAGCCCCTCGCCTTGGTGGAGACAGGGCCGGGCGAAGGGGACTTAGCCCTGCAGTTGGCCGAGGCCCTGGCCGAGGACTGGCCCGAATTGGCGGCCCGCGCCTCCCTGGTGTTGGTGGAGCCCAATCCAGGCATGGCGGCCCGCCAGCGCCAGCGGCTGGCCCCTTGCCCCCTGCCCTGCCGATGGCTGAGCCTGGCGGAGCTGGCTGCTGCCCCGGTGCTGGGCGTGGTCCTGGCCCACGAGGTGCTGGATGCCCTGGCGGTGGAGCGGATTGTCTGGGACGGGGCGCTCTGGCGCCAGCAACAGCTGCAACTCCACCAGGGTCTGTTGCGGCTGGTGCCCGGCGAACCCCTGGGGCCGCAGGCCGAGGCGCCACTCACAGCCCTGGGGCTCCTGCCGGCCAACCCCCAGCGCCCGGCCGGCTGGACCACGGAGTTGCATCCGGGCCTGCAGCCCTGGCTTCAAGCCGCGGCGACGGGCCTCAGCGCCGGGCGGTTGCTGGTGATCGATTACGCCCATGAGGCCTGGCGCTACTACGCGCCCCAGCGCGCCAACGGCACCCTGATGGCCTATCGCGGCCAGCAGGCCAACGATGACCCGCTGCAGGATCCCGGCCACTGGGATCTCACGGCCCATCTGTGTATCGAGAGCCTGGTGGCTGCAGGGGCGGCCACGGGGTGGGCGTTGCTGGGGCAGCGGCGTCAGGGCGAGGCCCTGCTGGCCCTGGGCCTGGCCCAGCGACTGCATGGCTTGCAACACCAATCCGGGGGCCAGCTCGCCGATCTGCTCAGCCGCCGGGAAACGTTGCTGCGCCTGGTGGACCCCATGGCCCTGGGGGACTTCCGCTGGCTGGCCTTCTCACGGGGCCCAGCAGGCGCGATGCCGCTGTTCCTCCAGGATCCGTCCCTGGATTAGGGCGAGGGAGCGCTGTGTCGGGACTGTCCAGAAATGGTGCACCACGGTGCACCATTTCTGCAGACGCGCTCGGCCAAAGCCTTAGCGGTACGTCCTGAGGAGGACTCCTCTCCCAGGCCCGCCTGTGGGAGTTCAGTGCAACGTGGCCAAGACTGCCCGGATGGTGTCAGAGCTCACGTCGTCGCGGATCTCCACCGTGCCCAGGCTGGTGGCCAGCACGAAGCGAACCTTGCCATCGCGCACCTTCTTGTCCCCCTGGAGGCACTCGAGCACGGCCTCGGGATCGAGATCGGGCCAGGCCAGCGGCAGTCCGGCGGCGGCGATCACCGCCTTCTGCCGGCTCTGATCCTCCTGGCTCCAGAGGCCCATGGCCAGGGACACCTCACCAGCGGCGATCATGCCCAGACCCACGGCCTCGCCGTGCAGGTAGGTGCCGTAGCCACAGAGGGCTTCCACAACGTGGCCAAGGGTGTGGCCGTAGTTGAGGATCGCCCGCAGGCCCCCCTCGCGTTCATCGGCCGCCACCACTTGGGCCTTGGCGGCGGCGGAGCGCTCCAGCAGGCTCTGCAATCGCTCGGCGCCCACGCTGCCCAGGCTGGCCAGGCCCGCTGCGGGGTCATGCTCGGCGGCGGCGTGCAGATCGGTGAACAGCTCGGCATCGCCGATCACGCCGTACTTGATCACTTCGGCCATGCCCGCCCGGAATTCGCGCTCCGGCAGGGTGGCGAGGGTCGCGGGATCGATCAGCACCAGCCTCGGCTGGTGAAACGCCCCGATTAAGTTCTTGCCGCCAGGGTGGTTCACGCCGGTCTTGCCGCCGATGGCGGCATCCACCATGGCCAGCAGGGTGGTGGGCACCTGAACCACGGCGATGCCCCGCAGCCAGGTGGCGGCGGCGAACCCTGCCATATCGCCCACCACGCCGCCGCCGAGAGCCACGATCAGCGAGCCCCGCTCCAACTTGCGGGCAAAGGCGGCATCGTGAATCTGCGCCACCGTGGCGGGCGTCTTCTGGTCTTCGCCGGCCTCGATCACCAGGTCAGTCGCCGCGAAGCCACTGGCGATCAAGCTCTGCAGCACGGTGGCGCCGTAGTGCTGGTGCACCACCGGGTTGGTGACCACCAGCACCTTGGTGCCGGCCTTAAAGCCGCGACCACGCACTTGCTCCCCCAGCTGGTGCAGGGCGCCGTCACCGATCACGATCGGATAGGGGTTGGCGCTCAGGGCCACCTCAATGGTGCGGGAGGGGCACGCGGTGGCAGCGGTCATGGGGACGGTGGGGCGGCCAGGGAGCTGTCGAGGCTACGGCGGCAGGCCGATGCACTGGTTTGGTTGTCGCCGTGGCTGGTGGGACGCCAATGTGGACGGCTGCGGATGCGGTGATCTCACGTCGGAGGATCACGACTTTCAGGCGACAGCACACCCAATAGCCCTTCGCCGTAGCGCTCCAGCTTGGCGGCCCCGATGCCGCCAATGGTCGCCAGCTCTTCGCGATCGAGCGGCCTGCGGGCCGCCAGTTCCAGCAGGGTGCGGTCGTGAAACACCACATAAGGCGGCACCCCCTGCAGCCGTGCCTGCTCGAGCCGCCAGGCCTTGAGCGCCGACACCAGTCCGTCGTCCAGCTCCGCTTCGCCGTTGCCGTTGCGATCCCAGCCCGCTGGCTTGCCACGCCGGCGCTCCCGCTGCGGGGGTGGTAGCGGGAGCTCCAAGTTGATCTCGCCCCTGAGCAGGGGCCGCACCCGCTCCTGCGGGCCCAGTTGCAGCCCGCCCTTGCCTTCGGGCACGGGCTCCAGGTAGCCCAGTCCTGTCAGCTGGCGCACCAGCGTGCGCCATTGGCTGCGGTCGAGCTCGCGGCCAATGCCGTACACGCTCAGCTCGTGGTGGCTGAATTGGCGGATCTTCTCGGTGCTGCCCCCCAGCAGCACGTCCACCAGATGGGCAGCGCCGAAGCGCTGGCCCGTGCGCACCACGGCGGAAAGCAGTTTCTGGGCCGGCACGGTGAGGTCGGCGAGCTGTTGGGGCTCCAGGCAGCCGTCGCAATTGCCACAGGGCTCGCCCAGCTGCTCACCGAAGTGCCGCAGCAACACCTGGCGGCGGCAGCCGGGAGCCTCCGTGAACCCCAGCAGAGCATCGAGCTTGCCGTGTTCAATGCGCTTCTGTTCCTCTGGAGCGGCCGAGTCGTCGATGAAGCGGCGCAGCTGGGGGACATCGCCGGGGCCATGCAGCATCCAGGCCACCGCCGGCAGGCCATCGCGGCCGGCACGCCCGGTTTCCTGGTAGTAAGCCTCCAGGCTCTTGGGCAGATCCACGTGGGCCACGAAGCGCACATCGGGCTTGTCGATGCCCATGCCGAAGGCGATGGTGGCCACCACCACCACGGCACCGGTGCTGCCGCCGCTGCGGAACAGGTCCAGGGCTGCCGAACGCCGGGCGGGCTCCATGCCGGCGTGGTAGCCCACCGCCTCGAAGCCCGCCGCCTGGAGCTGGCTCGTGAGGCTGTCCACCCGGCTGCGGGAGCGGGCATACACGATGCCGCTATGCCCCCGTTGCTCCTGGAGAAAGGCCAGCAGCTGCTGGCCGGGCTGGTCCTTGGCCCGCAGCAGGTAGCGGATGTTGGGCCGATCGAAGCTGGCCAGAAACACCTGGCCGCTCTCCAGCCGCAGGCGGTCGATGATCTCGGTGCGGGTCCGCGGATCGGCCGTGGCGGTGAGGGCCAACCGCGGCACCGCCGGGAAGCGCTCCGCCAGCACGCCCAGCGCGATGTATTCGGGCCGGAAATCGTGGCCCCACTGGGAGACGCAGTGGGCCTCATCAATGGCAAAGAGGCTGGGGGGCTGCCCACCGGCCACGCCGGCCGCCAGCCGCTCCAGCAGATCCCCCGCCAGCAGCCGCTCGGGCGACACGTAGAGCAGTTGCAGGCTGCCCTGCTCGAGCTGGCGCCACACCGCCGCAGCCTCTTCTGGACTCAGGCCTGAATGGAGGGCGGCAGCCACCACCCCCGCCTGCCGCAGCCCGGCCACCTGGTCGTCCATCAGGGCGATCAGCGGCGAGACCACCACCGCCAGGCCCGGCCGGCACAGGGCCGGCACCTGAAAGCACAGGGATTTGCCGCCGCCGGTGGGCATCAGCACCAGGCCGGAGCCACCGGCCACCACATGGCGCACGATCGCCTCCTGGGGGCCACGGAAGGCGCTGTAGCCGAACACCCGCTTCAGCACCTCGAGCGGTTCGGCTGGGTGTGTCTCCGCGGCAGACCGGCTCACCACCTTGCTGGCTGATCCCAAGAGATCTCCCACAATGGCCCTAACTCGCCCCTGCCGGCCCCGTTTTGTCGATGCCCGCCACCACCCGCAGTGCCACCGCCTGGGGCTTCCTGGCACCGGGCCTGATCCTGATCGGCCTGTCGGTGCTGATCCCCGCGGCCATGGCTCTGGTGATGAGCTTCACCCAGAGCGGTCTGGATGTGAGCGAACCGCTTCAGTTCGTAGGCCTGGCCAACATCCGCCGTCTGCTGGCGGACCCGATGTTCTTCAAGGTGCTGGGCACCTATCCTCTGGACACGCATTGAGAGACTCCCAGTGAAGTATCAACAACTGGGCCTGATTGGCTGCGGCTTGATGGGAGGCTCGTTCGCCTTGGCTTTGCGCAAGGCTAACCATCGCGGCGGCTGCACTGCTGTCCACCGGGTCCAGCACGATCACCGTCGCGCCTTGGGTGATGACAGAGTTGAACTGCTGCTGTTGCAGCGCCGCATCGGCGGTGGCGTTCTGGTAAATCACCGTGCAATCAGCGCACAGCTTTGCCATCTCGGCCTGAAAGCCAGGGAAGTCATGCTCTTCATAGCGGGTCGATGCTTGGTCGGGCATCAGGAATGCCACGGTGCCAGCGGTCTGCGCAAACGCCGCGCCGCTGATAAGCGCGGTGGAAAGCGCCAGCGCGCCCATCAGATGTG
>CALJTZ010000477.1 GCA_937975655.1 uncultured Synechococcus sp.
CCGGCCTGAGGGCGCTGCTGCTTCGGGCTCACTTGCCCATCTGCGGCAGCATCTCCTGCTCCACGAATTTGGTGTGCACATCCCCCGCCTGGAATTCCGGGCGATCCAGCAGTTGCAGGTGGAACTCGATGGTGGTGGGGATCCCCGTCACCGCGCATTCCGACAGGGCCCGCCGCAGCCGCCTGAGGGCGTGGTCGCGGTCGGTGCCCCACACGATCAGCTTGCCGATCAGCGAGTCGTAGAAGGGCGGGATCTCGTAGCCCGTATACACGTGGCTGTCGAAGCGCACGCCGGGGCCGCCGGGGGGAAGCCAGCCGGTGATCTTGCCGGGGGCCGGGCGGAAGTTCTGGCGCGGATCCTCAGCGTTGATGCGCACCTCGATGGCGTGACCGGTGAGTTTGATCTGGTCCTGGGTCAGGGAGATGGGCAGGCCGCCGGCGATGCGCAGCTGCTCGGCAATCAAGTCAACGCCGGTCACCATCTCGGTGACGGGATGCTCCACCTGGATGCGGGTGTTCATCTCCATGAAATAGAAGCTGCCGCTGCGATCCACCAGGAACTCCACGGTGCCGGCGCCCTCGTAGCCGATTGTGCGGGCAGCGGCCACGGCGGCATCGCCCATCTGGCGGCGCAGGTCGGCGTTGATGGCCACGCTTGGCGCTTCCTCCAGCAGCTTCTGGTGCCGGCGCTGGATGGAGCAATCGCGTTCGCCCAGGTGCACCACGTTGCCGTGGCGATCGGCCAGCACCTGCACTTCCACGTGCCGGGGCCGGTCGATGAATTTCTCCATGTAGAGGCCTGGGTTGCCGAAGGCGGCTTCCGCTTCGCCCTGGGCGGCCTTGAACAGGTTCTCCAGTTGATCGGGGCCCGGTACCAGGCGCATGCCCCGGCCACCGCCGCCGGCGGTGGCCTTGATCATCACCGGGTAGCCCATGGCGTCAGCCAGGCGGGCGGCCTCGGCCACGCTCTCCAGCAGCCCTTCGCTGCCGGGGATGGTGGGTACCCCCACCTTCTGCATGGTCGCCTTGGCGGTGGACTTGTCGCCCATCGAGCGGATGGCTTCGGGCGAAGGCCCCACGAAGGTGAGGCCGTGGGCCGCACAGATTTCGGCGAAGCGATCGTTTTCCGCCAGGAAGCCGTAGCCGGGATGAATCGCATCGGCGCCGCGGGAGGTGGCGGCGGCGAGGATGTTCGGAATGTTGAGGTAGCTCTTGCTGCTGGGCGCGTCGCCGACGCACACCGCCTCATCGGCCAGTTGAACGTGCAGCGCGTTTTTGTCCACTGTGCTGTACACAGCCACAGTGGGGATGCCGAGTTCTCGGCAGCTGCGCAGGATTCGAAGAGCGATTTCGCCACGGTTGGCGATCAGCAGTTTGCCGATGGGCATCCAGTGGCAGTCCGGCAGATCCGGCAGCGCAGGCCGTGGGGGACTGTATCAGCGCTCAACGGAATGGTGCCCGGCCCGGGCGATGGGTATATTGCTCGGGCGGAGCGCCCTAGGGCTGCTGCGTCCCCTCGTCTGGTTCAGCTGATCCTTCGGTTCAGTTGGTTCAGAACCCGTCTCAACACCAACGGTTTGAGACGTTCTGGTCGGGCCCCATGGCCAGGCCGACACAACCACGCGGATGTGGTGGAATTGGTAGACACGCACGTTTGAGGGGCGTGTGACTTCGGTCTTGCGAGTTCAAGTCTCGCCATCCGCATTTCAAAACTCCCTCTCAGATCCCCGTTGACGCGTTCTGTGAGTGGTCCAGCTGGCGACTGAGCAGCAGCCCGCAGCGGCAGCCCGTGCCGCCATCGTCCTTGTGTGCAACGGACCCGGGGAACTCAGCACCTGGGTGCGTCCCCTCGCCCAGAGGCTGCACCGTGAACTGCCCCTGAGGCCGCGAGATCCTCGAGCTGCGGTGGATCTGGATCTTGTGCTCGTGCCGTGCCCGAACGCCACGGGTAGTGAGCACCGCGTGGCGGCTGGCATGGCCCTGTTCGCGCGGATCCTGCCGGCTTCGCGCTTCTGGTGGCTGCTGCTGCGGCCCCGCCGCTACGGCCCCTGGCCTCGCCAGGGCGTGGTGGTGTTTCTGGGGGGTGATCAGTTCTGGACGGTGCTGCTCTCGGCGCGGCTGGGCTACCGCCACCTCACCTACGCCGAGTGGGTGGCCCGCTGGCCCCGCTGGAACGACCGCATTGCGGCCATGGGTCCTGCCGCCGCGAATCGGCTCGCCGCCCGCTGGGGCAAGCGCTGCACCGTGGTGGGCGATCTGATGGCCGACCTGTCGGAATCGGCCCAGGGGGATTCCCCCTTGCCCCCCGGCCCGTGGGTGGCCCTGTTGCCGGGCTCCAAGCGGGCCAAGTTGCAGGTGGGCATGCCCTTCCTGCTGGACACGGCCGATCGGCTGGCGGCCGCGAATGGCGCCACGCGCTTTCTCTTACCGGTGGCGCCCACCACCAGCGTGGCGGAGTTGCTGGCCTACGGCAGCCCCACCCACAATCCGATCGCCGCCCACTACGAGGCTGGCGATCTGCGGCTCGTGGACACGCCCCTGGGCCAGGCGCTGCAGACGGCAGCCGGCACCACCATCCTGTTGATCGAGCAGCAGCCGGCCCATGGCGTGCTCAGCCAATGCCGTCTGGCCCTCACCACTGTGGGGGCCAACACCGCTGAGCTCGGCGCCCTTGGGGTGCCAATGATTGTGCTCGTGCCCACCCAGCATTTGCACGTGATGCAGGCCTGGGATGGGGGGCTGGGGATCCTGGCCCGTCTGCCCCTGCTGAAGTGGTTGCTGGGGGCTGCCCTCACGGCTTGGCGCATGCGGCACCACGGCTTCCTGGCCTGGCCGAACATCTCCGCGGGGCGGCAGGTGGTGCCCGAGCGGGTGGGGGCGATCACCCCGGCGGACATCGCAGCGGAAGCAGCCGACTGGCTCGCCCATCCCGAGCGTCTGGAGGGCATGCGCGACGACCTGCGCAGCCTGCGGGGCCAGCCCGGGGCCGTGGCCGCCCTGGCGGCGCTGGTGCGGGAGTTGCTGCCGCCGGCCTCGGAATCCGCTGCCTAACTTGAGCGCACTGCCGTTTTCCCCTGCCAATGGCCGACGCAACGCCCAACTCCTGTGCCGCCTTCGGCACGCCCCAGGGCCACGCCGAGCGGGCCGCTGACCACGAGCAGTGGCGCGACAAGCTCACCCCTGAGCAGTTCCAGGTGGCCCGCCTCGGCGGCACGGAGCGGGCCTTCACCGGCATCTACTGGGACAACAAGGCCCAGGGGATGTACCGCTGCGTCTGCTGCGGCAGTGAACTGTTCAGCTCCGACACCAAATTCGAATCCGGTACCGGCTGGCCGAGCTTCTGGCAACCCGCCGTCAGCGAGAACGTGGCGACCGAGGAAGACAACGGCTTTTTCATGA
>CALJTZ010000478.1 GCA_937975655.1 uncultured Synechococcus sp.
GGCCGCGATGTAATCGACAACCGACTGCGTGGTTTCGGTGTAGTTTGCGGCATTCGCCGCAATCCAGTCCAGCACCAGCTGGCTGTCAGCGGCGGGAATGGGGAACAGCGAGTTGAGGATGTAGCCCGCGGCGATGGCGCAGCCCAGCACCAGCAGGGCCGCCAGATCGAGGAATTCCCGGCTGCTGTGCTGCAACACCTCCGCCAGGGGTGGCCGCGGCGTGGGCTGCGCGGCCACCGGTACAGCGGCCCCTCCCACCAGGCCGGAGCGCCGTTCCAGCAGGCCCACGCTTTGCAGCGGTTGGGTGAGCCGCCGTTCCTCCAGCAACACCGGGTTGAGCAGCTCGGCCTCCGGCAGCAGGCGCAGCACACTCGCCAGCAGCAGGGCCAGCAGGAGGGCCCCCAGGGGCCGGGCCGCCAGCAACCAGGGCTGGTTCGGGAAGGCGGCCCAGGTGCTGGCCAGCACGATCGGGTTCAGCACCGGCGCTGCGAACAGAAAGCCCAGGGCCGTTCCCAGGGGAGCGCCACCGGCTAGTAGCCGCCGGGCCACGGGCACGTTGCCGCATTCGCAGGCCGGCAGGGCAAAGCCCAGGGCGGCACCGGTGAGGGGACCCAGCAGCGGATGGCTGGGCAGTTTCTGCAACCAGGCACCCCCCGGGGCGAGCCAGCGGGCCAGGCCGGCAATCAGCACGCCGATCAGCAGAAAGGGCAGTGCCTCCAGCAGTAGGCCCTGGAAGATCGCCCAGGCGCTGGCGAGCCGGTTCAAGGCCAGGAAGCGTGGGCCAGCATCATGGCCCGTTCGCTGGGGCGGCGTGGGGCTGGGAGCTCAGCTGAACCAGCGCAGCGCCAGGTTCACCATGGCCAGCCCGGCCAGGGAGGTGGCCGCCAGCAGGGAAACATCGCGGAGCATGGGGCAAGCCCGAATGCAGCCTTTCTAAAGAGATCCTTAAGGATCTGCCGGGATTAGGGCGTTTCCCCCACAGAACTTCAAGGAAGGCGCTGCGGATTTTTCGGGCTCAGGGCGCCTGGCTGGGGGTGTGTGGCTTCCTCAGGTCGCCGCGAACCACTCCGGCTGAGCCTCGAAGCAGGCGGCGTTCTTCTCGTTTTCGCGGGCTTCCACCTTCCAGCAGCAGCTGCGGCCCCCGTCGCGGCTCTGCAGCAGGGCGTTGGCCCACTGCCACACCAGCTGGGCACTGGCTTCCATGCCCACGTTGTCCATCACCCGCAGGTCGAGGGCCCCTTGCTCGTGCAGGGCTTGCCACTGCTCCAGCAGCGGGTCGTCGGCATTCACCAGAAAGGTGTGGTCGAACTGCTCCGCCAGCTGGGCCTGCAGGGCACCGAGGCTGGAGAAATCCACGACGAAGCCGTGGATGTCCAGGGCGTTGGCCTGAAACCACACGGTGAAGCTGCGGCTGTAGCCATGCACGAAGCGGCAGTGGCCGGGATGGCGCCACTGGCGATGGCAGCAGGGGTAACCGCTGAAGGTCTTCGAGCAGGTGAAGGCGGCGGTCATTCCCTCGGGGAGTGGGGCGGCAGGTGGGTCTTGCGGGAGGATCAGGCCAGATGGATCGGCTGCCCGTGCAGGCATCATTTCAGGCCCCGGATCCGGCCTTTCGCACCACGCTCCTGGCCAACCTCCGGTTTAACGAGGCCGGCCTGATCCCCGCCGTGGCCCAGGACTGGCTCGACGGTGCCGTGCTGATGGTGGCCTGGATGAACCAGGAGGCCATCGAGCACACCCTGGCCAGCGGCGAGGTGCACTACTGGAGCCGTTCCCGCCAGGAGCTATGGCACAAGGGGGCCACCAGCGGCCAGCTCCAGAAGCTGCGGGGCCTCCGCTACGACTGCGATGCCGATGTGCTGCTGCTCACCATTGAGCAGATCGGTGCAGGGGCCTGCCACACCGGTGCCCGCAGCTGCTTCTACGACGAGGGCCCATCACCCAGCGGCGGCGGTCCTGCGGCTCCCCAGCCCCCGGCCGATGCCTGCACCGAGCTGATGCGGGTGATCGAGGGCCGCCGCGATCGGCCCGAGCCGGGTAGCTACACCAACAAGCTGTTGGAGGGCGGTGACAACCGCATCCTCAAGAAGATCGGTGAGGAGAGCGCCGAGTTCGTGATGGCCTGCAAGGACAACAACGCCGCCGAGATTGCCGGCGAAGCGGCCGACATCGTGTTCCACCTGCAGGTGGCCCTGGCCCACCACGGCGTCAGCTGGCGCCAGGTGCAGGAGGTGTTGGCCCAGCGCCGCGGGGCGCCGCGACGGGAGTAACCGGCAGGCCATGGCGCAGCCCCAGGGTGCTGGAGGTGATCAGAGGGGCACCCGTCTCCAGCCCGGACAGCACCGGATAGCGGTTCCCCTGCAGGGGGCCAAGCCGCACGGGCCGCTGCAGCACCACCCGGGTGCTGGCGGGCAGCTTGGCCAGGGTTTGCAGGGGGGCTTTGCCGGGATCGCGCCGCAGCTGGGCCAGGGTGCCCACCAGGAACACGAAGGCCTGGCCTGAGTTCTGGCTCACGGCACTGAAGGGCACCGCCAGCTGCTCTGATGTGCCCAGTAGCACCCGGGTACGCAGCCGCTGGCCGTTGCGCAGCCGGCCCGAGGGATTGGCGATGTCCGCCTTGGCCAGCAGGGTCTGGGTGGCTGGGTTGACGCCGGGATCCACGCTGGTGATCCGGCCCTGCGCCAGGGGCTGCCCGCCGCTGCGATCGAGCAGCTGCACCGCTTGGCCCACCTGCACCGCATTGGCCTGGTTGGCCGGCACATCCACCCGGATCTGGAGGCGCTCGTTGCGGATGATGCGGCTGAAGCTGGTGCCCGCGGCAATCACATCACCGGGCTTCACGCTCCAGTCCCCCATCACCCCGTCGATGGGGGCCCGCACGTCCTTGAAGGCCAGGTCCGCCTGGCGGGCCCGCAGGGCCTCGCGGGAGGCGATGTAACTGGCGCGGTATTCATCCCGCTGCAGGGCGCTGGCGGCTCCCTGGTTCACCAGTTGCTGGTAGCGCTGGTAGTTGAGCTGGTCGCGCACCATCCGGGCCTCAAGGGCCGCCACATCCGCCTGCAGCTGGGTTTGATCCAGCACCAGCAACAGTTGGCCGCGGCGCACGGGCGTGCCACTGGGCACGAGGATCCGCAGCACCCGCCCGCCCGCCTGGGATGCCAGCTCCACCTCCTCGCTGGCCTCCAGGGTGCTCACGGTGTCCAGGGTCTGCCCGAACGGCTCGCGCTGCACGGCTTGCACCTCCACCCGCGGCGGTGGCGGTGGCGGCGGGGGGGATCCACAGGCCGTGAGCAGCCAGCTGCTGGCCAGGGCTGCTGCAATCGCGCAGTGGGGAATCTGGGCCATGGCCTGGGAATGTGCGCTAGCCATGCTGTCGTGCGGCGGCCCGTGCTAGCTCCC
>CALJTZ010000479.1 GCA_937975655.1 uncultured Synechococcus sp.
CGGTGACTGCCAGGAAAGATGACGCTCCTGCTGCCATTCAGGCAGCCTTCGTCAACGTAGCTGAATTGAGTTCGGTTTCTGGTGGTGGCGGGTTGATCCACACCACTTCCGGTTGACGCCAGCAACGCGTCGATCGTGACCACCGGCGTGGATGCCTTTGGCGTGCCTGTTCGTAGACGACAGCCCGGTGACGGCAGATCTCCACAGCATCACCGTTGTGGCGTTGCTGGGGCGTCACAAATTTGATGCCGCTGTGGCGGTGCCGGTGGTTGTACCAGTCCACAAATGACGACACCCACTGGCAGGCAGCCTCTTGACTGGTGAACGGCCTGCTGGGGTAGTCAGGCCGATACTTTGCCGTGCGGAACAGAGATTCCGAGTAGGGGTTGTCGTTGGACACCCTTGGCCTGGAGAAGGATCTGAGCACGCCCAGCTCTTCCAGTCGGCTCTCCAGCGTGGCCGCGCGCATCGCGTTGCCGTTATCGGCATGCAGGATGAGTGGCTGGCGCCTGCCTTTGCTGATCCGCTCTCTCAGGCAGGCCCTGCTCACCAGTGCCGCTGCGATAGCTGGATCTTCTCGCTCGGCGACATCCCAGGCCACGACCTTGCGGCTCCAGACGTCGATCACCAGGTAGAGGTACAGCCAAATCCCGCGCACGGTGGTGGGGAGATAGGTGATGTCCCAACTCCACACCTGATTCGGACCTGCGGCCCGCAGGCGTGGAACTGCTCTGGGCTCCTGTGGTGGCCGGGCCCGGCCACGGCGATGGGCCTGGCCATGCGCGTGGAGCACCCGGTAGAAGCTGCGCTCTGAGCCGATATACAGGCCCCGATCCGCGAGCACCGGCACGATCTGGCCGGGTGGTAGCGCGGCGAATTCGGGCTCGTTGCAGGTGAGCAGGATCCGTTGGCGTTCTTCTGCGCTGAGACGGTGCGCAACATGGCGGTGGCTGCCTTTGCGCTGGTCGATGCCATCACCGTCACCAGCGAACTGCCGGCGCCAACGCTGCAGAGTGCTCAGCCCCACGCCCAGAAGCAAAGCCAGCTCCTGGGCACGAGCACCTGCGGCCATACCCTCATCCAAGATCTGCAGGGCCTTCTTGCGGTCGTCAGGCGAGGTCAATCGTCCCCGTCCTCTCCCCAGAAGGCCTGAATCTTTTTTGAGGCGATCAGCAGTGCTGCCGCCTCCGCCAAGGCTTTCTCCTTCCGCCTGAGCTCCTGTTTGAGCCGTTTGATTTCGCGCTGGTCCTGGGCACGGAGCCGTTCAAGCTCTTTCTGCTCTTTCAAGGTGAGCACTGGCTTTTCATTGGCATCCTGGGATGCCTGCCGCCAGCGTTCCACTTGTTCCGGGTACAGGCCTCGCTCCCGGCAGTAGGCGCTGAGCTCGGTGGCGTTCAGCCCAGCGGTCTCCAACACCACCGTGAACTTGTCGGTGGCACCCCAGCCCTCAGGATCCTTCTCGGATGCCGGCACCACCTCTCCCTGCAACCGCCAGGTCTTCCTCCAGTTGTAGAGGGTCACCACGTGAATGCCCAGCTCTGCAGAGATCTGGGCCACGCTCTGGCGGTGCGGCGGACTCATCCGCCTTCTCACATCAGCTTTGACGGCCTCGCTGTAGCGACGCATTGCTCTGCTCCATCAAGCCCCCTGGTAGAAGAGTGGTCGGAATGGAGAGGCGTCAACTTTCCTGGCAGAGGGGG
>CALJTZ010000480.1 GCA_937975655.1 uncultured Synechococcus sp.
GCGGTGCAGGGCGTGGGCGGCACGCGCAACTGCGACTGGTTCTTCACCACCGACGGCATCCTGCGGATCCGTGAAGCGCTTTTCAGTGGCGGCATAGCTGTCGAACAGCTCCATCCGCCCATCGCTGCCGATGCGGGCAAAGGCATAGATCAGGTGTGTGAGGCGATCCGCCGGCACATCAGCGATCTGCACATCCCGCCCATAGATGCCCCACTCCGGGAAGTAGGCCGCCACGATCGGCGTGTTGGTCACAGGGTTCTCCAAAGAGCCGGGCTCCGTTCACTGGAAACACCGTGCCGGCAGTCCCGGGGCGGGCACATCCTTCAGCTGAAGGGTTGTTCAGCGGGCCAGGCCCAGGCGCACCGCCAACGCAGCCGCTGCAGCCCGATCGCTCACCTGCAGCTTGTGGAGGATCTTCTGCACATGATCGCGGGCCGTCACCTCGGCGATCTGAAGCCGTGCGGCGATCTGGCGGTTGGTGAGACCTTCGGCAAGCAGCGGCAACACCTCCAGCTCGCGTCGGCTGAGGGCGTCGGTTGCGGGCCCCTGGCTGCTCAACAGAGGCTCGCAGGCTGGACCGCAGTAGCGCACCCCCTGGTTGATGGCAGCCAGCGCGCGGGCGAGTTCACCGCTGCCGAAGTCATCACTGCAGACCAGGGCATGCACCCCCGCCCGCCAGGCGGCCTGAACCAGAGCCGGCTGCAGGGGGCCAGCCATCGCCATCAGGATGGTGGGTGGGTTCACGCTTCGCTGCAGCTCCTCCACCAATGGCAGCACCGAACCGTCGCTCAAGGACTCTTCGATGAAGAGCAGCACATCGCCCGCTTCGGCCGGCAGCTGCTCACGCACGGCAGCAGCCGAATCGCAGACGGCCAACAAGCGCTGCGGCAGATGCGGCGGCTGAGGATCAAGCTCGCTCAGCCGGATCCTCAGCAGATTGGCGTAGGGCCGATGGGTTGTGGCGATCAGCAATCGCCAACTCTGAAGCTGCTGATGGACTTGGCCAGTGAAGGCCCGCAATTGCCCGGGATCGGGCTCAACGCCATTGGGGGTCATGTCGGCAAATAGGGCGGGCGCGCCGGTTGGACAGGTTCAAGGGGCCCCACCACCACCGCCGTGCCGTAGCAGAGCACCTCCGTGGCGCCGCCACTGCCACTGGTGACGTCGGAACCGTCGTAGCGCGTGCCGACGATGGCGTTCGCCCCCAGAAGCCGGGCGTGCTCAACCATCTGGTTGTAGGCAGCCTCACGGGTCTGCTCACACATCTGCGTGTAGGCGCCGATGCGGCCGCCAACAATCTGTTTGAGGCTGCCTAGAAATCCCTGCACAAGGGTGGGTGAGCGCACCACGATCCCACGCACGATGCCCTTGTACTCGCGGATGGCATAGCCCTCAATCGTGAAGGTGGTGGTCACGAACATCAGCTGCAGCGGCAGGGCCAGCGAAGCGCTAGTGGCGTTCTAGCCAGGGCGATGGACCGGGCATTTGCTGAAGTGGAGCGATCTGCGGCCCAGGCCCGTGCGCCCCTCGCGCCCTTCCACGACCCTCTGCGCCTTCATCACCCTGCTGAACGACCGGCTGGGGGAAAGCATCGTGTTTCCGCTACTGCCGTTCCTGCTGGCGAGTTTCACCAGCAATGGCCGCACCCTCGGCCTGCTGGCCGGCAGCTACGCCATCGCCCAGTTCGCCTTCACCCCGCTGATCGGCGCCCTTAGCGATCGCTTCGGCCGCAAACCCGTGATCAGCGCCTGCGTGGCCGGCTCGGTGCTGGGGCTCAGCCTGTTCGCCATCACCGTGAGCATCAACTGGCAGGCGATCCCCTGGGCGGCGGGCACAGCCCTGCCCCTCGTGCTGTTGTTCGGTGCGCGATTGATCGATGGGGTGAGCGGCGGCACCGCCGCCACCGCCGGCGCGGTGCTGGCGGACATCTCCACACCGGAAAACCGCGCCAAGGCCTTCGGCCTGATCGGCGTGGCCTTCGGCCTGGGCTTCATCCTCGGCCCGGCCTTCGGAGGCGTGCTGGCAGGCGTGAACGTGACCTTGCCGGTGTGGGCCGCCGCGGGGTTCGCCCTGCTCAACCTGGTGCTGGTGCTGACGCTGCTACCGGAAACCCATCCGGCAGAGGCGCGACGGGCCATGCCCCGCAAGCGGGATCTCAACCCCCTGAGCGCTCTGCAACGGGTGTTCACCAATCCCCAGGTGCGGCGGTTGTGCGCCGCCTTCTTCCTCTTTTTCCTCGCCTTCAACGGCTTCACCGCCGTGCTGGTGCTCTATTTCAAACAGGCCTTCAACTGGGGCCCAGGGCTGGCCACCATGGCCTTCCTGGTGGTGGGCGTGGTGGCCACCGTGGTGCAGGGAGGGCTGATTGGCCCCCTGGTGCAGCGCTTCGGTGAGTGGCGCCTCACGCTGGCCGGCCTGGGCTTCGTGATCGCCGGCTGCCTGCTGATCCCCCTGGCCACGATCAGCACGGCCCAGCCGGTGGTGTTCAGCGCCGTGGCGATCCTGGCCATGGGCACCGGCCTGGTCACCCCCTGCCTGCGGGCCCTGGTGTCCCGTCGGCTGGATGCCTCGGGCCAGGGTGCTGCCCTGGGCAGCCTCCAGGGGCTGCAGAGCCTGGGCAGCTTTGTGGGGCCACCCCTGGCCGGCCTGGCCTACGACCTGATCGGCCAGCGCAGTCCGTTCTGGCTGGGGATCCTGCTGCTCACGGGCGTGGCCCTGCTGGTGGCCGGTGGTCTGCCAGGGAGCACCGTCAAGCCGGAGCAGCACACAAACTGACAGGGCTCGATTGCTACCTTGTCAAGGGCGCAGGGTGGGCATCGATGGCAGAACCAGTGGTCGCTCCGGAGCACTACATCAACCGAGAGCTGAGCTGGATTGCCTTCAACCAGCGGGTGCTGGCCCAGGCCCTAAGTGAACACACACCGTTGTTGGAGCAGGCGAAGTTCAGCGCCATCTTCAGCAACAACCTCGACGAATTTTTCATGGTGCGGGTGGCTTCGCTGAAGTCACAGGAGGAAGCCGGGGTGCAAACCCTGAGCGACGACGGGCTCACCCCGACCCAACAGCTCGCCCGGATCCGGGAAAGCCTGCACCCGCTGCTGGAGCAGCAGCAGGCCCACTACCGCCTCTACCTGAAGCACCAACTGGCGGAGCACGGCGTTCACCTCGTGGACTACGCCCGTCTCAACCGCCGTCAGCAGGAGTGGGTGGATGACTACTTCCAGAACGCCATTTTTCCAGTGCTCACGCCGCTGGCCGTGGACCCAGCGCACCCCTTCCCCTTCATCAGCAACCTCAGCCTCAACATTGCAGCCCTGATTCGCGACCCCGACAGCGGCCAGCAGCAATTCGCGCGGGTGAAGGTGCCCCAGAAGAACCTGCCGCGGTTTGTGGAGCTGCCAGCGGAGCTCAGTGACCACGAGCCCACACCGCTGTTCACGGCGGTGCCCCTGGAGCAGGTGGTGGCCTTCAACCTCAACCTGCTGTTCCCCGGCATGGAGATCGAGGGCCATTACTTCTTCCGCGTCACCCGCGACGCCGACCTGGAACTGCGCGACCTCGAGGCCGACGACCTGATGGAAGCCCTGCAACAGGGCCTGCGTAAACGCCGCATGGGCGGAGAAGTGGTGCGCATCGAGGTGGCCAATGAGATGCCCGATGCCGTGGTGGACCTGCTACTTGAGGGCACCGCCGTGGAACCGGCCGACCTCTACCGGATCAACGGACCTCTCGGCCTCGACGATCTGATGAGCCTGATGGCGGTGCCGTTGCCGAACCTCAAGGACAAACCCCATCGCGGCCGCACCCACAAGGCCCTGGCCAGGGCCCAGAAGAGCCTGCTGGAAGACGGCTCGATCAAGGCCGAGGAATTCGAGAGCATCTTCTCGGTGCTGCGCCGCGGCGACGTGCTGCTGCACCACCCCTTTGATCTGTTCGCCACCTCCGTGGAGGAGTTCATCAACCAGGCCGCCGACGACGCCTCGGTGCTGGCCATCAAGATGACCCTCTACCGCGTCTCCAAGGACTCGCCCATCATCAAGGCCCTGATCCGCGCCGCCGAAAACGGCAAGCAGGTGATGGCCCTGGTGGAACTCAAGGCCCGCTTCGACGAGGACAACAACATCCAGTGGGCCCGCCAGCTGGAGCGCTCAGGCGTACACGTGGTGTATGGCGTGCTGGGCCTCAAGACCCACACCAAAATCACCCTGGTGGTGCGCAAAGAGAAGGAACGGCTACGCAGCTACTGCCACATTGGCACGGGCAACTACAACTCCAAGACGGCCAGCCTCTACACGGATCTGGGGCTGCTATCCAGCCGCCAGGAGCTGGTGGACGACCTGGTAGACCTGTTCAACTACCTCACCGGCTTCTCCAAGCAACAGAACTTCCGCCGCCTGCTGGTGGCTCCGGTCACCTTGCGCCGCAGCATGGAGGCCCTGATCGAGCGGGAAACACAACACGCCCTTGAAGGGCGCACGGCCCACATCAAGGCCAAGATGAATGCCCTGGTGGATCCCCGCATCATTGGCCTGCTCTACGGCGCCTCCCAGGCCGGCGTGCAGATCGACCTGGTGGTGCGCGGCATGTGCAGCCTGCGCCCGGGCGTGGCGGGCGTGAGTGACAACATCCGGGTGAGCAGCGTGATCGGGCGCTTTCTCGAGCACTCACGACTCTTCTGGTTCGCCAACGATGGGAACCCGGAGGTGTTTCTCGGCAGCGCCGACTGGATGCCGCGCAATCTGGACCGACGGGTTGAGGCCGTCACGCCTGTCGACACACCAGAGCTCAAACGACAGTTGGAGCTGCTGCTAGATCTCTACTTGGAAGGCAAGGCGGGAACCTGGGTCATGCAAAGCGATGGGAGCTACAGGCGTAGCCCCACGGACGAGACGGCCTTGCATGCCCAGGAGATCCTCGCCAGACGCTGCAGGCAGCATTGAGAGAGGTTCTCCAAGACCGATCACGACCTACAGCAACTGATTCTTACTCAGCTTCAGTTGCGACCAGAGGGAACGAATCTGAGCATAGGCATCCTCCTGGGAGATTTTGCCGTTGGCCTGAAGACCAACAATCAAACCAACCCGATCGGCAAACTGCTCGAGATTCTGATGAAAGGCGAGACGCTCTGGGGTCCAGTCTTCGCCGTGATAAGCGCTGAACGACTCAAGGGGAGAGCGAATGCCGGGATCACCATCAGAAGGTGAACGGGCTGGGTGGGTCAAGGCAGGGGCCCGCGGTGGATATGTAGTTTAACGCTACCGTAACGAAAGCATGAACAATGGATGCTGGGAGGAACTCAGCCAAACCGCCCGGAGACATAGTCCTGCGTGGCCTGCTGCTGAGGGGCGTTAAAGATTTGCTCTGTAGGAGCGTATTCCTCAAGACATCCCACCTTGCCTTCACCGTCGGCCCTACTGCTGACATTGAAGAAACCAGTCATGTCGCTCACCCGCACGGCCTGCTGCATGTTGTGCGTCACGATCACAATCGTGTAGCTCTTCTTCAGTTCATGCATCATCTCCTCAATCTTTAGGGTAGAGATGGGATCCAGGGCAGAGCAGGGCTCGTCCATCAGGATCACCTCGGGCTCAATGGCGATGGCACGGGCGATGCAAAGGCGCTGCTGCTGGCCGCCAGACAAGGCATAGCCGCTCTCCTTGAGCTTGTCCTTGGTTTCATCCCAAATGGCGGCTTTGCGCAGGGAGCGTTCAACGAGTTCATCCATATCGCCGTTGAAGCCATTGATACGGGCTCCGAAGGCGATGTTCTCATAGATGCTCTTGGGGAAGGGATTGGGCTTTTGGAACACCATGCCAATACGCCGTCTCACCTCAACAGGATCAACGCCACGGGCGTAGAGATCTTGACCATCAAACAGCACACGTCCCTTCAGGGTGCATCCTTCGATCAGGTCATTCATACGATTGAGGGCGCGCAACACGGTGCTCTTGCCACAACCGGATGGACCGATAAAAGCGGTGACTTTACCGCGGGGGATGTCCATATACACACCGCGAACGGCCTCGGCGCTGCCATAGCTGATGCCCACATTCTCCAAGGACATGCAGATGGGAGAGGAGAGCTCTTGAACCGAAGGATCGTGGAGAGAAGAGAGAGTCATGACCAAGAAGAAGAGCGAAGAACAATCAGACAGACGCGGACGGATGAGCTGAGATCAGCTGCTGGTGAAACGGCTCAACCAGCGAGCAAATAGGTTGGCTGCAAGAATCATCACCACCAGTACAAAGGAGGCGGCCCAAGCCAAGGAAATCTGTGCCTCGTAAGGCATGATGGCAAAATTATAGATCAGAACGGACATTGAAGCAATCGGATTAAAGAGTCCTTCAGGCCAGAAGGGAGAAAAGAGTGCTGTAAAGATCAATGGTGCTGTCTCGCCGGCAGCACGGGCAATCGCGAGCACCACACCGGTGGCAATGGGGGAAAAGGCGGAAGGGAGGGTGATCCGAACAATGGTGACGAACTTGGAAGCCCCCACCCCCAAGGCTCCCCAACGAAGCTCATTGGGGACCAACTTGAGCGCCTCATCGGTAGTTTTGATCACCGTTGGCAGCATCAAGACCGACAGGGCAATACCTCCCGCCATGGCGCTGTAGCTTTGGTCAAAGAAAAAGCGCGTACTGACGATCAGACCATAGATAAAGACGCCACAGATAATCGAAGGAACACCGGAAAGAACGTCAGTTCCGAAGCGAACGAACTGAGAAAACCAGCCACCAGCAGAATATTCGGCGAGATAGATGCCACCGCCCACACCAACGGGAATGGCAATCAAGGCGGCAATCAAGCTCACCACAAAGGTGCCAATGATGGCATTACCAATACCACCTCCATCCAGGCCCGGCGCGGGGGGAAGCTCAGTGAGCAGGCGCAGGCTGATCAAGGAACCACCCTTGATCAACACATACACCAGAACGAGCACCAATGGAAGCACGCAGATCGCTGCAAATGCAGCAGCCAACCCGGTGAACAGAAGGCTCCAGCGGTTGCGAGCAAGCGACGGATTAAAACGAAGTGAAGACCGCTGAAAGCCAGAATGGGCTTCTGGCACGGAAGTGGAATCGGTGAAAGAAGTCGTCATGGTACTCAGCTGTATTGAAGACTCAAACGACGAACCACCCATTGCGCCATCATGTTGACCACAAGAGTGAGCATCATCAACACAAAGGCTGCATACATCAAAGCCGAAACCTGAATGCCATCAGCTTCACCAAACTGGCTGGCCAGCATCGCCGAGATGGTGTTACCAGGAGCCAGCAAACTCCAACTGAAATTGGTGGAGTTACCAATAATCATGGTGACGGCCATGGTTTCTCCCATGGCCCGACCAAGGGCCAGCATCACCCCACCCGTAATGCCTGAAATGGCTGCCGGCAAAATCACCTGCAGAATCGCTCCCCAGCGGGTGGCGCCAATGCCATAGGCCGCCTGTCGCAACTCAGGGGGCACCTGATTCAGAGAATCACGGGCAATGGCTGTGATGATCGGCAAAATCATCACCACAAGAATCAGGATCGCCGGTGCCATGCCAGGGCCTTGGGCTGTGGTGGAGAAGAAAGGCAGCCAACCGAGGGCGGAATGGAGGCCATCCAAAACAGGACGGATGAAGGGTTCCATCACAAAGATGGCCCACAGGCCCAACACCACCGATGGGATGGCCGCCAGCAGTTCCACCATCATGCCCAGAACGGCTCGGACAGAGGCTGGGATCAGATTTTCGGTGATGAACACAGCTGTACCCACCCCCAGGGGAACAGCAATGATCAAGGCCAGCAGAGAGGTGACCAACGTGCCGTAAATAGCCGTGAACGCCCCGTAGCGTTCGGAAACCGGATCCCAGTTGGAGGTGGTGAGGAAATCGAGGCCAAACTTCACCATGGCCTCTCGGGAACCACCAAGAACGGTGAGGAGAATGCCAACCAGAATCAAAAAGACCAGCGAAGCCAGAAGCATGGACAGGCGCTGGAAGCCCAGATCCACCAACCTTTCCCGAGCGGGCCGGTGGCGCAGGGCAAAGGCCTCAGCAGGTGATTTGGATACCATTCACAAAAATGGATGGCTGGAATCCAGCCCCCAAGGGAACTGAGATCACAGTTACACAACTGCAAGCCAGGGAATTTAAGACAGGGTTAACGGTTGATCTCGAAGCTTTTATGGTGGCACTCCTCAGCTATCCACTTGGCGGGGCGGACGGCCATTGCCCAACAACAACCAACCGATAACCCGCCATTAACCGCAAAGTGCCTGCCGCCACTCAGATTCATGGCAGGACAGGTTTTGCAGTGATGACACCGTCTGCTCGTTGGCGTCAGTGGCTTGTGGCCACAACCGCACTCGCTTGCGGCTCAGTTGCGATTGCGGAAACGAAAACCATCGTGGTCGGAGGTTCCAGCACGGTCTTCCCCATCAGCCAAGCGGCGATTCAACGCTTCAAGCCCATGGCCAGCAGCCAGGGCATACGGTTTGAAGCCCGTTCTGTGGGAACCAGTGCTGGATTCCGCGAGTTCTGCAGCGGCAAACTACCAATCGCGGCAGCATCGCGCCCGATCAATGCGAAGGAACTCAAAACCTGTGCTGGCGCTGGCATTCGCTTTCTTGAATTGCCGATCGCCTTTGATGCCGTCACCATCGTGGTGAACCCACGCAATAGCTGGGCTAAGCAGATCAGCACACAAGAGCTGAGAAAGGTATGGCAAAAAGCTAGCCAGCAACGTGTCACAACCTGGAAACAGGTGAATAGCCTGTGGCCAGATCAACCGATTAAGCTATGCGGCCCAGGCCCTGACTCGGGAACCTACGACTACTTCAACAAGGCCATCAACGGCTCAGAGGACAACTCACGTCGTGACTATGAAGCCAGTGAGGATGATGCCGTGATTGTGAGTTGTGTGGCCAAGAACCCCAATGCCCTGGGCTACTTTGGCTATGACTATTTCAATTCGAACCGCAGCAAGCTCAGGGCTTTGGCCGTGCAAGGGGTCAAAGGAAGTGTGCTCCCCTCTGCCGAGACAGTCCAGAACTCGCGCTACTTGCCCCTCTCTCGCCCGCTGTTTTTCTACGTGAACGAGAAAGTCTTGAAGACAGAGCCGATGGTTCGCAGCTTCGTGGCCACCACCATCGCGGCAGGACAGGGCATTGCCAAACAGGCGGGAGCTATTCCGCTGCCGGATTCCACGTACCGGCTCGTAACCACCAAGCTGTATCGGAACGTGCTGGGCAGCGCCTATGCAGGCAACCTGCCCGTGGGACTCACCGTGGGCCAAACCCTGAACCGCAGCTTTGACGACATCAAAAAGCCTCAGTTCAGGTGATGCACGACACAAATGAGCAGCAGATCGTAGCCATGGGCACACGAGACAGCCCCATCAGTTGTAGGGTTAATACAACTGCACCACGGGCATGTTGATCAAGACAGCCAAGGGAAGTATCAGCATGGTGGCGGGTTGCTCCTGGGTGAACTCCGTGAGTGCGCCACCCCCCCTGAAGCGGGGGCCATCTGGACTGATCTCCGCGTTGCAGCGCTTGGTAAAGCCTGCCGCTGCACACAACATGCAGCAACCACCAGAGACGCAGCCCGACTGAGTCCGCTACCCTGTCATGCGCATGCACATACCTCTGGGTACGAACGACATCAAGCCTGTAGCTAAGTTCCCGCTTCATGACTGCGTCTGCACAGAACAACCAGAACCCCATAGCAACCCCACCCAAGGATCAGAAGGGGGCGCCACACACCGATCGCACAACCGAGCCAGGGCTGGAGCTGAATCAGGATGTGCTCGCCTCCAGTCAGCGCCGCCGCTATCTCGACTCCCTGGACAACAGCAGTTTGGCCACCTGATCGCAACAGTCAGGATCGTGGCTCGTCCAGGCGATAGCCAATTCCACGTACGGTCACAAAGAGTTTAGGCTTAGTGTTCTCAGGCTCGAGCTTACGCCGCAGCCATAGAACATGCACATCGATACTTTTCATGTCACCCGTAAAGTCTGGTCCCCAGACTTTCTCCAGCAGCTCCTCGCGGCTTAAAGCACGACCTGGCTGCAACATAAAGCACTCGAGGAGACGGAATTCCTTGGGCGAGAGCACCACGTCGAGGCCGTTCAGCGTGGCGCGGCATTCCTGGCGATAGAGCGCGATCGGCCCCACCCGCAACACCTCCGAGCGACCGGCTTGAGCACTGCTGAGCTGGCGGCGTTTGCTGCGGCGCAACAGGGCGCGGCAGCGTGCCGTGAATTCTCGAACACCAAATGGGGTTACCAGGATGTCATCCGCTCCAGCTTCAAGCAAGGCCACACGCTCGGCTTCGTCAGCCTGATTGGGCACTAACAGGAGGGGCGTGGCTGGATCCTTGCGGCGATAGGCATGAATCAAGCCAACCGAATCCTTAAGAGTCGCACGATCGGAAGGAGTGTTGAGGATGATCAGCTGGAAGGGGGCTTGGCCAACCGTTGGGCTGAGTAGGTCGCGGACACGGGTGATGTAGGCCCGATCAACAACCGCAAAGCCATCCTGTTGCAGGACATCGAGCAACGCGAGGCGCCATTGGGCATCATCAACAACCAGCAGGAGCTGAGGAGGTGAAGACAACACCCCCATCAGTGCTTCTGCGGCAGATGGGTGACCACCAACTGGCGGTTGGCCAAAATCTGTAGCCAACCCTCATCGCGCAGCAAGCCCAGAACCCGCGTCACCGTGACGCGGGTGGTGCTGAGGGCACTGGCCAGATCCTGATGGGTCAGACGCAAATTGAGCTGAAGACCCTGGTCACATGGCTGGCCATAATCTTCGGCGAGGAGTTCGAGAAAACCACGAACTCGATCCTCAACCCGCCGCAATCCCAGCAGGGAGATCAGGCTTTCCGATTGACGCATCCGACTCGCCATGGCCCGCACCAAGGCCATGGCCAAGTGTGGTGAGCCCTGAATCTCCTCCATCGAAAGACACAGCACATCACTGTCGCAGAGGGTGGTGGCCTCTGTGAGCTCAAGGTGGGACAGCGGCGCACCGAAGGGCTCATTCGGACCGGCGAGCCCAAGCAGCAGTTCATCTCCCTGCAGTGTGATGGAACTGAGCTTCACCATGCCCCGCACCACTAACCAGATGTGGTTGCGCAGAAGGGGAACGGAGCTGCCCGCCGCGAGATGAACCAGATCTCGCTTCTGAAATGTCTCTTCCAGTGCACTGCGAAACTGCCGTTGCTTGCCGGAGTCACGGGATGGCGTGAACACCATGGCGCCCATTGCATCGGGATACGGGAACTTTATGGAGATCCAGGCCACCATGAGCAAAGAGATGGTGACGCCAGGGTTAAGCGCTGGTTAGGGTCTGCTGAGAAAGTGGATTCGGGGTCAGCTTCAACAAAAAGGAGATCTGCTT
>CALJTZ010000481.1 GCA_937975655.1 uncultured Synechococcus sp.
CGCACCGAGCTCGGCCCGAAGAATGGCAACACCACATAAGGCCCAGATGGAATACCCCAAACCCCAAAGGTTTGACCAAAATCGGCTTTGTGTTTTGGTAGACCCCCCGGAGTAGCCATATCAATTAAGCCGCCTAATCCAAAAACGGTGTTCACCACCACCCGCATCAAACCCTTGGCTGCCAAACCTGGATTGCCTTGCAGCAATTGATTTAGTGCACTGTAAATGTCGTTGTAATTACCAAAGAAATTATTAATCCCATCACGCGCAACCGAAGGCACCACATAGGCCTTGGCGCCTTCCCTGGGTATGGCCTGCGCTCCCCGGCCTATGGGCAGCCTGGCCCCAACGCGAAGCTGAGCACATTGGCGGTGGTGCACTGCCTGCATGACGGCGGCCAGATCGACAACACCCAGGCCCGCAACCTGATCGACCATCAGGGCAAGCGCCGGGGTTGGGGCGAGGACTGGGAGGCCAGCATCTCCCCTCGGGAGGTGGGACACGTGATCAGCCGGGCTGGGGGCTGCCAGCGGCTGCTCTCCCAGATCGGGAGCCAGGGCAGCAGGATCGCCCGGTCCAGGCCGATGCCAACGCCAGCACCCTCGAGTCAAAGCGAGGGGTTTGGTCTCGCCCCCTATCGCTGAAGCGCAGCCGGCAGGTTGGTGGTGGTGGGGTTGAAGGCCTTGGCCTTCGTCACCACCCCAGCGCCACGCACCTGTTTGAGGAGGGTGGATTCCGCCACCCGGTACTGGCTGTCCTTCTTGGTGCCGAGGTCTTCGAGGCGGAGCTTCTGAGCCTCGGCCTCGGTGAGCTTGGCCCTCACATCGGGATCGATGCCGTGCTTGTGGATGTCGCGGCCACTGGGGGTGAGGTACTTGGCGATGGTCACGGTCATGCCGGAGCCATCGGAGAGGCCTCGCACCGACTGCACCAATCCCTTGCCGAAAGTCTTCTCACCCACCAACACGGCGCGGTGGTTGTCCTGCAGGGCACCGGAGAGGATTTCGCTGGCGCTGGCCGAACCCTCGTTCACCAGGATCACCAGGGGGCGCTTGGTGAGGGCCCGACCGTTGGCACGCTTGATGTCCTGAATGCCATCGCGCGTTTTGGTGGACACGATGATCCCCTCATCCATCCACTGGCGAGCAATGGCGATGCTCGCCATCAGCAGGCCACCAGGATTGCTGCGCAGGTCGAGCACGTAGCCCTGCACATCCTGACCCTCCAGATCCTTCACCGCCGCGGCCATGTCCTTGGCGGCGTTGGCATTGAACTGCTTGAGCCGGATGTAGCCGATCTTGGTGCCATCCCCGCTGGTGTTCACCTGGTGATCCACGGCATGGAGCTCGATGCGCTCCCGCACCAGCGGAGCCTCCACCACCTTGCCGGCGCGGCGCAGCTGGATGGTCACCTTGGTGCCGGCCTGGCCGCGGATCAGCTTCACCGCGTCCTCCGTGGACATGCCCTTGGTGCTCTTGCCGTCGATCGAGATGATCACGTCCTTGGGCATCACCCCGGCCCGCGAAGCCGGTGAGCCCTCAATCGGCGACACCACCACCAGTTCCTTGGTGTCCTTGTCAAGGCTCAGCTGAATGCCCACCCCGGAGAGCTCTCCGGAGGTGTCAATCTGCATCTCCTTGAATTCCCGCGGATCCAGGAAGCGGGTGTAGGGGTCATCCAGGGTGCCGAGCATCCCGCGGATGGCCTCATAGCTTTCCTTGGTGCTGCCATAGCTCTTGGTGAGCACCGACTTGCGCAGGGTGCGCCACTTCTCAGGGGTGTACTTACCCGTGGTATCGAGATAATCACGGAAGACGATCTGCCAGGTCTGGTCGATCACCTCCTTGGGGCTGTCGCTGATCAGCGATGCTGCGCTGGGCCCCAGCAGGGGCGGCACCACCACAGCGGCCATCGCCCCAACACCCACGAACACCACAACCGGGGCGCGGCCGAGCGTGCGACTCATGGCGTGACGCATGGTGCGACCAATGCCCATTCAGCGAGCTCCCAAAGCCCATTCCTGCCTACAAGCTAGCCCCCACAGGCGGGGTGGGAAGGGCCGGGTAACCGCTAGTTCAGGGATCCACCCAGCGGCCATCGTCCTTGATCAGGGCAATCAGGGCTTCCACCCCCTCGGCCTCCGGCACCCGCCGGATCTCCTCACGGCCGCGATACAGCGAGATCACGCCAGGGGTCTTGCCCACATAGCCGTAATCGGCATCAGCCATCTCGCCGGGACCATTCACGATGCAGCCCATCACGGCGATGTCCAGGCCGGTGAGGTGCGCGGTGGCATTGCGCACCTTGTGCAGCACCTCCTCCAGGTTGAACAGGGTGCGACCGCAGCTGGGGCAGCTCACGTACTCCACCATCGTCTTGCGCAGCCCCAGGGCCTGCAGGATCGAATAGCAGACAGGAATCTCCTTCTCCGGCGCCTCGGTCAGCGACACACGAATCGTGTCCCCCAGGCCATCGGAGAGCAGCGTGGCGATGCCAGCGGTGCTCTTGATGCGGCCGTAATCGCCGTCGCCGGCCTCGGTGACCCCTAGGTGCAAGGGGTAGTGGAAGCCCTCGGCATCCATGCGGTGGGCCATCAGCCGGTAGGCCGCCAACATCACCGGCGCCCGGGAGGCCTTCATCGAGATGCAGATGTTGTGGAAGTCGAGCCGGTCGCAGATGCGGATGAACTCCAGGGCGCTCTCCACCATCCCCAGGGGGGTATCGCCGTAGGCGAACAGCATGCGCTCGGCCAGGGAGCCATGGTTTACGCCGATGCGCAGGGCCTTGTCCTGCTGTTTGAGCAGGCTCACCAGGGGCTCGAAGGTGTCCACGATGCGCTCGCCGATAGCGGCGATCTCCTCAGGGGAAAACTCGGTGCGATTCGGATCGGGCTTGTCGAACACAAACAGGCCTGGATTGATCCGCACCTTGTCCACGTGGTGCGCCACCTCAAGGGCGATCTTCATGCCGTTGTGGTGCACATCCGCCACCAGGGGTACCGGCTGGTAGCTGTCCTCCAGGCGCTTGCGGATCTCACCCACGGCCTTGGCATGGGCCAGGGAGGGCACCGTAAGCCGCACGACCTCGCAGCCCGCCTCATGCAAGCGGCGAATACCGGCGGTGGCGCCCTCGATGTCGAGGGTGTCCTCATTGATCATCGACTGCACCACCACCGGGTGCTCACTGCCGATCCACACATCACCCACCCGCACGCTGCGGGTCTTGCGGCGGCGAATCACCGTGTCAAAGCGGGGATCGCTGGCCCAGTCGGTGGCAGGGGCGTCGGGGCGGGCCAGGGTGCCGGTCATCGGTGGGGGGCCGGGTGGTGCCGCAAGCCTGTCACAAAGCAACCATCAGCTGGCGGCCTGCAGCTGCACCAGCCGCCGCTGCACGTCCTGAAGGTCGTGCCAGGTGAGCCACTTGGGAGCCCCCCGTTCCTTGGAGGGATTGCGCAGCAGATAGGAGGGGTGAAAGATCGGCATCAGCCAACGGCCCTCCAGGCTGCCCCCTTCCCCCAGGCGCCACTGGCCGCGCAGCTTGGTGATGCCCCCCTTGATCCCCAGCAG
>CALJTZ010000482.1 GCA_937975655.1 uncultured Synechococcus sp.
GGTACGTACGCCTCAGCCGCCGCCGTTTCGCCGGCAAAGACGGTGGAGCAGCCGAGGCTGCGTTGGATACGCTGTACCGCGTGCTGCTGCGCTCGGGCCGCGCGAGTGCGGGCATCGACGCCGGCCGCGAGCGGCGACCTCCGCCCTGGTACACCGAAGTGCCGCTCTTGCCGGAGTTCAACTGATGCGCCTGCAGCGCCTGCTCATCGCCAACCGGGGTGAGATCGTGCAGCGCATCGCGCGCACGGCGCGGCGCTGGTCTTCGCGGGACATGGCTTCAAAGCTCCTGGGGCGAGTCTGCCTGCACCAGCAGGTGCAGCGATAGATCCTCGGCCGGGTCGCTCCAGCGGGCCTGGGGCCGCCAGCCGGCTGCAGCCGCCAGGGCCAGAAAGGCCGCGGGGCTGTACTTGGCGCTGGTTTCGGTGAGCAGCGGCTCGCCGGCGGCGAAGTTCCAGACCACACCCGCCACCCTCACCGTTTGATCCCGCAGGCTCACCAGGGCCATTTCGATGTGGCTGGCTTCAGCCAGCCAGCGGGCCTGGTAGCGGAAGGCTTGGGGATCGAAGGTTCCCTCCAGATCGCGGTTCAGCCGCTGCAACAGGTTGAAGGCGAAGGCTGCCGACGCCCCAGCGGCGTCGTCGTAGGCGGCCTCCAGCCGCTCCACGGGTTTGGGCTGATCGATGCCAATCAGCAGCTTGCCGCTGGGCCCCAGTAGGCGCCGGAACTGGGCCAGCAGGGCCTGGGCCTCGTGCGGCTGGAAATTGCCCAGGGAGCTGCCGGGGAAAAAGCCCAGGTGGGCGGTGCCGCTCAGCAGGGGGTGGGCCGGCAGCTGCTCCAGCTGGCTGTAGTCGCAGCACACCCCCAGCATCGGCACCTCGGGGTGGCGCTGCTGCAGCCGCCCGCAGGCGGCTTGCAGATGCTCGGCACTGATGTCCAAGGCCACGTAGGCCGGCCGCAGGGCGGCGGCTTGCATGGCCGCCAGCAGCGGACTCACCTTGCGGGCACTGCCCGCTCCGAACTCCACCAGGGTGCCGGGCCCCAGGGCCGCGGCGATGGCCGGCGCCTCCCGCTCCAGCAGGGCCGTTTCGGTGGTGGTGAGGCTGTATTCCGGCTGCTGGCAGATCAGCTCGAACAGCCGCGAGCCCTCGGCGTCGTAGAGGAACCAGGCCGGCAGCTGTTTGGGGGATCGGCTCAGGCCCTCGAGCACCAGGCGCCGCATGTCCGCCGCTGCCGGGTGCAGGTTGATCAGCTCAGGGGTGCTGAGGCGGCCCGTCACAGGGGGGATCCCCCCTGGGCCAGGCGCAGGCCAGCTGCCATCCAGCGGCTCGCTGGTGGATAGAAATTCCGGTAGCTGAGCCGCTCGTGGCCCGGGGGGGTGAGGAAGCAACTGCCCCGCAGCACGAATTGGGAGGTCATGAATTTGCCGTTGTATTCCCCCACCGCCCCCGCTGCTGGCGTGAAGCCCGGATAGGGCCTGTAGGGGCTGGCGGTCCACTGCCACAGGGCCCCATGGGCATGGGGCAGTGCGCCACCGGCTGCGGCCAGCTCCCACTCCGCCTCGCTGGGGAGTCGCGCTCCGGCCCAGCGGGCATAGGCATCGGCCTCAAACCAGCTCAGGTGCCGCACCGGCGCTGCGGGGTTGCGGGGGCGCCGTCCCGCCAGGCTGAACTCCCACTCCCCGCGCCAGTAGCGCGGCGCCTGCCAGCCCCGCTGCTGCACCACCGCCCAGCCCTCGCTCATCCACAGTTCCGGGCGGCGGTAGCCGCCATCGGCGATGAAGGCTTCAAACGCGCCATTGCTCACCAGGTGGGAGGCGATGGCAAAGGGTTCCAGCCACACGCGATGGCGGGGCCCCTCGTTATCGAAATGGAATCCGCCGCCGGCCCCCGGATGGCCGATCTCCACCAGCCCCCCCGCCAGTTGCAGCCAGGCGGGTTGCTCGCTCTCGCCGGCCGCCACGGCCTCGTAACGCGCCTCCGGTTGGCTGGGCTCCTCGCTGGCGAAGGCCGCGGGTTCCAGGGGGTTGCGGCTGAAGCCATCCAGCAGGTCCATCAGCAGCAGCTCCTGGTGCTGCTGCTCGTGCTGCAGCCCCAGCTCCATCAGCTCCAGCCAGGGCTGGGCCGCGCTGGGTTCCCAGCCTTCCAGCTGCTCGATCAGCTCGGCCGCCGCCGCCGTGACCCGCTGGCGCCAGGCCAGCACCGCGGCGATGGCCGGCCGGGTGAGCAGGCCCCGCTCGGGTCGGGGGTGCCGGGCGCCCACCGCCTCGTAGTAGCTGTTGAACAGGTAGCCCCAGCGGCTATCGGCGGGTTCATAGCCAGGGATCAGGGGCGCCAGCTCCGATGCCTTGAGCAGGAATTCCTCGAAGAACCAGTTGGTGTGGCCCAGGTGCCATTTGGGCGGGCTGGCGTCAGCCATGCCCTGCAGGCAGAGGTCTTCCGGTTGCAGGCCGGCGATCAGCACCTCGCTGTGGCTCCGCACATCCCTCAACCGCTGCAACAGGGCGGATGCGGTGGGGGAAAACGCCATCAGGGCGGTGTGTCTGTGGCGACCCTAGAGGCCCCCAGCTCAGGCGTCAGTCGTCCCTACGATCCCCCCACCAGTGCGATGGCAACGGACGTGGCGATGGGTGGGATCACCTCAGGATTCGTTGGCGCCGTCGGCAACACGCCCCTGATCCGGCTCCATGGGCTCAGTGAGCTCACGGGTTGCGAGATCCTCGGCAAGGCTGAGTTCATGAATCCCGGCGGCTCCGTGAAGGATCGTGCTGCCCTGGGGATCCTGCTGGAGGCGGAGGAGCAGGGTCTGCTGCAGCCCGGCGGCACCGTGGTGGAGGGCACCGCCGGCAACACCGGCATCGGCCTCACCCACCTCTGCAATGCCCGTGGCTACAAGGCCCTGATCGTGATCCCGGACACCCAGTCCGCGGAGAAAATCGGCCTGCTGCGCAGCCTGGGGGCTGAGGTGCGCACGGTGCCGGCGGTGCCCTACCGCGACCCCAACAACTACGTGCGCCTGTCCGGCCGCATCGCCGAGGAAACGCCGGGGGCGGTGTGGGCCAACCAGTTCGACAACCTGGCCAATCGCCGCGCCCATGCCCAGTCCACTGGCCCGGAGATCTGGCAGCAAACCGGCGGCAAGGTGGATGCCTGGGTGGCGGCCACCGGCACCGGCGGCACCTACGCGGGCGTGGCGCTCTATCTCAAGCAGCAGAACCCGCAGGTGCGCTGCGTGCTGGCCGATCCCTACGGCAGCTCCCTCTATGGCTGGGCCACGGCTGGTGAGCTCAGCAGCGAGGGCAGCTCCATCACCGAGGGCATCGGCAACAGCCGCGTTACCGCCAACCTCGAAGGGGCCCCGGTGGACGATGCCGTGCGCATCCACGACCAGGAAGCCCTCGACACCATCTACCGGCTGCTCTGGCAGGAGGGGTTGTTCCTGGGCGGCTCGGTGGGTATCAACGTGGCGGCGGCGGTGGAGACGGCCCGGCGCATGGGGTCCGGCCACACGATCGTGACGGTGCTGTGTGACAGCGGCGATCGCTATCGGTCACGGCTTTATGACGGCGACTGGCTGGCCAGCAAGGGTTTGCAGCAACCTGTGCGCGCTGCATGAGGAATCGCGTGATCGGCGAGCGCTACCGGCTCGAGGTGGAGCTGGCCCATGGCAGCCAGGGCCGGCTCTGGCGGGCCAGTGATCTGCTGGCCGGCGAGGCCCCGGTGGTGTTGCGCCAGCTGGACGCCGATCAGCCCGAGCTCCAGGCCCGGTTCAAGGCCCTGTGGCCGCGGCTGCAGGGGGTGCTTCATCCCCAGGTGCCCCGCTGCGGGGGCCTGCTTGAGGAGGAGGGCACCCTCTGGTTGGCCCGCGAATGGCAGGAGGGCCGCACCTACGCCGAGCTGTTGACGGGCCGGCGGGAGCGCCAGATGGTGTTCGGTGCCGGCGAGGTGTTGCTGCTGCTGCGCCAGTTGCTGCCGGTGCTGGCGGTGCTGCACAGCCAGCAGTTCCTGCACGGTGATCTCACGCCCGCCAATCTGCTGCGCCGCGATCGCGATGGCCTGCCGG